>CAUOQW010000082.1:0-7805 GCA_963506825.1 uncultured Cellvibrio sp. | reverse complement strand
TTCCCGCCATCTATGAGCGTTTCAAAAGCCGCGCCGAGCAGGATAATTTCTTTCAAGGCCTGAGCGCACTCAATCTCAAGGCCTATACCCAGCAAAAAACGATTATCCTCAACCAGGCTACAGCGCCGCAATTGTTAGAGCTGCCAGTGGGCTGGGAGCTGCGCATCGAGCAGCCCATCATCTATAAAGCCAATGGTTTTTGTATGGGCGGTGAGTTGAGTTATACCGCCAAAGGTATTACCACACCCATCAAGTTAGTGCCGCCCTACTGCGAGGCGAAGCGCTTATGAATCGCCTCCCTCAATCACCATCGTTAAATCTCACCAAGGTGCGCGGCTTCACTCTGCTGGAAGCCATAGTCGCTTTAGTGATTTTCTCCATGGCCGCCATCGGCATTTACGGTTGGATCAACACCAACCTCATCACCCTCAACCGTTTAGCCGAAGTTGCCGCTACCGAGCAGGTACTCAACTCATCGGTAGAGCGTTTGAAGTTGGTGGATTTAGCCCAGGAGACGAAAGGCCGATTTAATGTAAACGGCTATTGGGTGGATTGGAATGCGGATTTGGTGGAGCCTTGGAAGAATGGGGTGACTGCAACGGGGGCGATGGGTATTTATGATCTTGGTCTGTTCACAATTTCTCTAAGTTTTACTAAAGATTCTCGTGAAGTGGCTAACTATCAGTATCGCCAAGCTGCCTATAAACAAGTGCGGGAATTTAAATTAGAGGGAGAAGAATAAGTGCCTATTGTTCCCTCCAAGTTAGCTCGGTTACAACGTGCGTTTACCCTGATTGAAATGCTGGTCGTAATGGTTATTGTGAGCTTATTGATTACAGTCATTATGCAAGGTTTTGGCTACAGTCTTGGGTTGTATCAACGTGTGGTGACTACTCAAAAAAATGCCTACACCGAAGTCTTGGCCTATAACTGGCTGCGCAGCACTTTGGGCGCATCGGTGGCGGCAAGACCCAAAGATCGTGGGTTAGAAGGCAATGCTGTTGAAGTGGCGACTTATACTTACCAGCCCCTCGCCGAGCTGGCGGGTTTAAAAACCAGAGTCGCTTGGTTGTTAGTGCAGGATTCAGAAAGGCTGCGTTTGGAATATCGTGAGGGGAACACAAGTTTCACTGTCTACTCTTGGCCCACCGCAACGGGTCGTTGGGAGTATATGGATGATAAGAAAGAATGGCATGCTCAGTGGCCAATAGCAAAGTTGGACTTCCCTCCTTTGCCGAATGCAATAAGGTTGCAGGTGGGTAGGGGTAAAGACATTTTTAATTATGTAATCAGCATAGATACTCGCAAAATGCCAGAAATGAGTATGGATGAGGTTGAAAATGGTCGTTAGGTTCTTGCCGCAATTTCGTCAGCAGGGATTTATATTGGCTGCTGTTCTTTGGGCTTTAGTATGTATGTTCGTTGCAGTTGGTTTTTTTCATTCTTTTGTTGAAAGGAAATTGGCCATCGGTCTGCAAGCTAAAACCCATATTCAAAATACATTGGATATGCATTCTACGGAACAAACAATGTTGTATTTATTGGCCACATCAAGGTTTACGTTGGCGGGTATGTCTTTTTCATCCTTAACCCAGGAGCAACTGTGGGGTGAGACCGCTTCCTATATGTCCCCAGTGGGGGATGAGTTGCGACTCGATGGTGCCACATATCTGGGTTTAGGCAATACCTATCTTTCGCTTCAAGATAATGCTGGGCTGCTTTCCTTAAATACTGTAAATGATGAGCCTTTGAAGCAGTTCTTAAAACGTCAGGCGGTGAGTAATATTGATCTCGCTAGATTGATAGCATCAAAAGTGGACTATATCGACTGGGATGAGAAAGAGAGTTTATCTGGCGCTGAATCTTTGAGTTATACCGAAAAAAACATGTACCTGCCGACTAATGATTTTTTACGTACGCCGTTAGAACTTGGGCGCGTTATGGGGTGGCGGGAGCAAATGGCTAAGTTATCCTTGACTCAACTTGACACTTTATTTAGTGCAAGACGTTTTGCGTTAATGAATTTAAATGCAATGCCTAAAGATCTCATGGTGAACTATTTAGGGTTGACTGAAGATATGGCGGATTTGTTGTATTCAGAGCGGAATTCTAATCCTGTAAGATCCACCGACGATTTTTTGCTTCGAACGAATCATCAAGTAATAATCGATGATGATATTTTCCGATATTTTCCAACAGAAGAAATCAGCTTGCGGTTTTGGCCTAAGGGGGGGGGACAAGCTAAGTTGATTAGCCTACAATTGACGCCCAATGGGCTGCGGGGGCCTTGGTTAGTGGATTATGAGTACAGTGTTGAGCCACCTGAAAACAATAACGAGCCTTTGGCCATTCGCCAATCAAACCTCTTCAATACAGCCTTGGGTGATGTCATCCGAGAGCATTAAGCTATTGGCTGCTCATAGCGCTTACGAGTCGGCTGCGCTTGAATCACCTACATTAATTATTCCGCGTAAATATCTCTTTTATCAGTGCATGGATTTTGAAGGTGTACCTCGTGCCCTGCGTAACAATTTGCTCTTGCAGCGCGTGCGACAATTAAGTCCTTTCAATAATCCTGCGACTTGGCAGGTAAGCGAGGGCAATGCTGCCCAAGTGTGGTTTTGGGATGCTGAACGCGTTATTCGTATGCATGATGAGCAGGATTTACCCACGCTCAGCGTAGTTCCAGAAATCATGCTTTACCCCCCGCTGGGTAATGGCCTGCGAGTACAACCCTGCATTGAGGGGTGGGAATTACAGTATTGGTCAACAAAGCTCATGCGCCATTCGCGTTGGTTTGCCGCTAGGCCAGATGCCCGTGATCAAGCTGATTTTATGCGTGTATGCGGTGCGGCTGACAATGAAGTATGGTTTGAGGGTGATACTGCTTTACTGACCAAACCTTGGAATGAAAAAGCCTTTTGGAGCAAAGAGAATCTTCAAAGTGAAGCTGTGGCTCCGCGATTGATTTTAGGTATTTTCTTGGTGTGGTTTTGCTTACAGCTTGGTTTAGGGCTGGGTGTTCAAATCGAAAAAGCTTTTCTATCAGCAAGTGTATCGAGCCGGAGCGAGAGCCTTGCCGATTTAATTAAGCAGCGCGATGCTGCCTTGCAGCAGCAAGAATTTAATCAAGCAGTATCTGCCCTTGTTCAAAGTCCCAGTCAACTACATCTCTTGGCACAGGCTCGTACTTGTCTGGCTACATTTGATTTTATGATATTGAGTTGGCAATACCAGCGCGGCCAAATCGTACTCGTACTTCAGCAAGACAGTTTGGATGCTCGCGCCTTAATTGAGGCCTGTAATAAGAACCCTACATTTTCAGATGTGCGTGCTGAGCCTGGTGCTACCCCTAATCAAACGCGTTTGCTTTTCACTTTGCAAGGTGAGTTTAAGGGGACAAGTGATGCTCAATAATCTGCGCGCTCAACTTATGCCTTACTGGCTGCAATTTAATGAACAGCTGCAATCCAACCAGCGTCTACGTTGGATGATATGGGGCATTGCCTATATTTTTATCTTCTATTTTTCATTGGTCTTGAATGATTGGCGCCAAGAACAGAATCAGAAGGTGGAGCAGTTACAACGTACTTCGGTAAGACTGGATCAGCTCAAGCATCAAACTCAGTGGCCAGAGCGCTGGGAGCAAGAAAAAGCCGTTGCAGAAAAGTTGCGCGTCAAACTCTGGGAAACGCAATCGGAAGGTTTGGCGGAAGCCGATGTGCAAAATTACTTGCGTAAACTGATGACTGATCATAAAGCACAGAATTATCGTCCCCGTTTGGCACCTCCAGAGCGCATTACCTTAGGCGGTGAAGAGTTAATTAAAGTGAAAGCAGAAGTAACCAGTTCAGTCGCTGTTGATCAAATTGATCACTTACTGAAAGCCCTGGCGGATAATCCCAAGCGTATCTCTATAGAGCAGTTCAATTATCACCCGCAGTCTAATGGTCAGTTGACTATGCATGTCTCGGTCTATTTTTTAGTCGCTGCCGCGCCAGCGATGGCTATTCCGGTTGTGGATGACCAATCGCAGGGAGCTATAGATGCTGCTCGCTAATCTTTCTACACAGGAACGCAAGCTTTACAGTCTAATTGCGGCTGGATTAGCGTTTGCGTTTGTATTGGGTCTGCTGGGTGGGCTGATTAGTTTTGGCGGTAAGGGCAATGAGCGTGCAGATAATTGGCAGGTATCATCTGTAGCTGAGCCAGAAGATACCCTAGGTCAATATACACTTGTTTCTGCGTCCCCCCGCTGGTATCAAGACCCTGCTATTGCTCAAACTCGTGTTAAAGAAGAGGAGCAAAGATCTTTAGAGGGACAGCCCGCCAGCTTTAAACTTTTGGGAATTGTTGAGCGAGGTGGTAAAAAAGTCGCCTTGTTTATGCCTCTTGCAGGCTTAACAGCACCATCGGCTCGTAAACTTAGCGCCCTTGCAGAGGGTGATACTTTAATTGGCGATTGGAAAGTCAAAGAGCTGACGGCCAGCAAAGTGACTTTGATGGCCGAAAAAGAAGGTGTAGAGCCAAAGCTCAAAGAGTTTTTGCTTTACACAAGCAAAAAGCCTTGAGTGTGCTTTGCCCATATTGCGTCAGTGCCATACAAATTGTAAAAATTAATGCAGGATATACAACAGAATGCACAATAAAACGTCCAACAAAATGCACGGCATTTGCCGTTTGTCCCTGTTGTCTAGCTTGCCTCTAATGGTGTTGCTAGCCAGTTGCAATGCGCTTAAGCCTTCAGCAACTGAGCCTTCACAAGTTAAGGCAGATACATTTGATACTAGTTTTACACCGCTTCGCCAGCCCAAAGAAGAGGCTCCTCTTGAAGCGTTTACCGCAGAGAAACTAAATCCTAAGGCTCAATTTAAGCCGGGTCCTGGTGTAACTATCACCCGCCAAATGGCAGATACCAAAGCTAAAGAGCTTACTGTGAGCCTAACTGGCCAGCCTATTACGGCGAATTATCACGATATGCCTCTGCCAGTATTTATTAAAGAGGTCTTTGGCGAACAGTTGGGTCTGTCCTTTGTATTGGACCCACAAATCGAAAAACAAAGTGACTTGGTGACGTTGAGAATTACAGAGCAGGTAACGCCGAATGAGTTATTTCACGTAGCTTTGCGTACCCTCGCTTCTTATGGGGTTTCTGTTAGCCAGCAAGATAAGTTACTGACCTTTGCGATTGATAAAAATGCTACCACGGGTGAAACCCCCTTATTGATTAGTGGTAGAGCCTTGCCTGATGTGCCAGAGTCGCATCGCCCAGTCTTTATGTTTGTACCGCTTAAATCGGTAACGGGCGTTAAAGTTGTTAGCTGGGTAAAAGATGCGCTTACAGGTAAAGATATTCAGGTACAAGAAGATCCTCTACGCAATGCAGTATTACTAAAGGGGAAGCCGGATGTGGTTGCGCAGGCTATGTCAATTATTGAGGTCTTGGACCAGCCGACTATGCGTGGCAAATACTCCACGAATATTGAGCCTGCTTTTGTCAAAGTGTCTGACCTGAGTAAAAACCTGAAAGATGTACTTAATGCAGAAGGCTATGATGCCACTATTAAGTCTTCATTGGGTTCGATAATGATTATCCCCTTAGAGGGAACTAATCAAATGGTGGTTTTTGCTGGGTCTCAAGCAATTTTGGATCATGTACGTGACTGGGTAATGCAGTTAGATCGTCGCCAGCAAATGAGTATTGATCAAGGCATTTTTACTTATGAAGTACGCAATGCAGAAGCCAACCATATTGTAGAAATTTTAAACGGTGTAGAGAGCGGAAGCGGTGTTGCGTCTGCAAGCCCGATTGCGCGATCAGGCAGTGCTATATCAGACACCACTAGTAGCGCTGCATCCTCGCCCGCCGGTGCAACTGCGAAAATGAGTGGTGGCAATCTTGTGGTTGATTCAAACCGCAACACCAGTATCTATAACGGAAGCGGTCAATCATGGGCAGATCTCTTGCCCGTCATTCAATCATTGGATAAGGCTGCCCCTTCAGTTTTGATTGAAGTCTTGATTGCCGAGGTCACCTTAACCGATAGCCAAAACACGGGGTTTGAGTTTGGCGGCAACAACTCGGTTGTTAGAGATGGTATTAAATTTGGTACCCTTGGCGGTCTTGCCGTAGGTACAACAGGTATATCTGAGACTGCAACCGTAGGTGCAGGTTTTACCGCTAATGCTTTTGATAATGCGGGTAAAACCCGTGCAATCCTAAATATGTTTGAGCAAAACAAGCGTGCCGAAATTCGCTCGCGTCCACGCATTATGGTCAAAAGTGGTCAACAAGCGACAATTGATGTAGGGACCGATGTTCCAACACGAGGCGCTATATCTACGAATGCGGCAACTGGCTCAGCAACTGTGCAAAGCATCTCCAATGCTAGAACGGGCGTTAGGCTCTCAGTAAAGCCAACCGTGCATGCGTCAGGTTATGTAGATATTGATATAGATCAATCTCTCAGTGAAGCAGCAAAAACAGTTACCAGCGAAATTGACTCGCCTAGTATTTTTAATCGTCAAATTAAGACTACCGTAACCCTGCAGGATGGAGGCTCTATATTGCTGGGCGGTCTTATTTCGCAAACTAAATCTAAAAACAAATCTGGAGTGCCCAAATTCTCCAAAATACCGATCTTGGGTAAATTGTTTAGTAACGATAATGATTCAACTGACAGAACTGAGCTTATGGTTATGATTATTCCCTATGTAATAGATACCCCTAAAGAAGGTGAGGCTATTACCAAAACCATACAGGATGCATTTCAAAAGGTGGACTAAGTGTAAATGTTTTCAGCTTCTCTAAAAAAGGAGCTGAAGATAGTCCAAAACAGTGCTTCCCTAGATTCACATAATCCCTATAATAAGACGACTTCTAAGTGCGGATAATATTCATCAGATCGCACAACCCTGATGGCGGCGCAAACCTATGCAGCCAAAACGCCCTTGGAGTAAGCAGGTCTACGTGAGGCCTTCAAAAGCGTCTTAATAAAAGCAGAAATTAATAACCTTGCGGTTCTTCCTGGCTAGGCCTTTGACAGAAAATAGTAATATGAAAGGGCTAATGTTCTTGGTTAGGCATATTTCTAGCATAACAACTTGCGCTAATTGTTGTTATGTGCAGGGTACTTGGTTGTGTAAGCTATCTTAATTGTTACATAAGTTATAAAACGTCGTTCAACAATTGAAAATAGTATGCGGTTGGCGTTGGGAATGTATTTTTTATACTTTTGTAGTGCATGTTTTATGCGTTATGGTTGTGAAATACATTCACTTCCCTTGGTAAGTATCTGCTTTTAATAACTTAAGGCTTGATAAATTGAATTGATAGGGTATATTCTTGGTCGGTCTTTAAATCGTGGGAGTGCTCTTGCAGACCCAAGGACCCCAAGACCAATCAAATCAACGTTGATTATAAAGTTTACTAATTAGGAGTTTAACCATATGGTTTCCAAGAAAATTTTAGGCGTAGCTATCGCTGCTGCCTTCTCTTCACAGGCATTTGCTCTTATCGACCTAAGTGCCGGTACTGGTGGTGTGGGTACTGGTGCAGTCACTTACGCTAAAGAATCAATTGTTACTGGTCAAGTAACAAGCAATTTTGTTCAAGTTGCTGCTGCAGGTACTGAATTGAATATACGCGTTGCTGCGGGTTTTGGTGTAACTAATACCAACCACGCTTACGTGCGTTTCAACTTGATAAACTCTAAGTTTAAAACCGCTGTTACCGGTGGTTCATTAACTGGTGTTACTGCAAACAGTGTTGCTGCTGCAACCTTGTCTCAAGGTGGTCAGCCAGG
>CAUOQW010000081.1:0-7807 GCA_963506825.1 uncultured Cellvibrio sp. | reverse complement strand
TAATGATAAGGCTCAACTGAGCTTGGAATATTTCAAAATAGATATTGAAGATGCCATTGGCGGTGCAGATGGCACCACCAAACTCGCCGCATGCTATAAATCGACTGGCCTCAGCCACCCCTTTTGTAGCAACACGCAATTCACACGCAATGCCAGCACCGGGCAAATTAATTTCCTTTCCGCACAACAGGCAAATGCAGCCAGCGAGAAAATGTCTGGCATTGATTTAAGCGCGCACTATCAATTTAATCTTGCCGACTGGCATGCGGCCTTGAATTGGGATATTTCCTATTTACGCAATTACGACCTTGTACCCTTTGAAGGTGCAGAAAAAATAAACTACGCAGGCAAGATTACCAGCGGCCGTGGCAGCTACACCCAGTGGCGCTCCTTAGCAGAATTAACACTAGAACGCGGCGCTTGGTCTGGCGCCTACACCATTCAATACATAGGCTCAGCCAAAGATATAGCAGCACCAGTGGGCACAATTGGCGAATACGTACCCAGTGTGAGTTATCACAATATTCAAGCCCAATATGCGTTCAATGAGTCGCTATCGCTGGCACTGGGTGTCGACAATCTAATGGATCGTGAAGCGCCTTTTATTCGCAATTGGCTCGATGCGAATACGGACACCATGACTTATGATTTAGCGGGGCGACGCTGGTTTATAAAATCTACTTATCGCTGGTAAGCGTTTTCCGAAAAAATAAACATTAACAATTAATCCAAACTACGCTGCCATTTTTTAAAGCGCTGATTGGCAAAAAATGCCAAATGCGATGCCTTGTAGTGTGCAGAGCGCACTCGCGCCCAAGGCCAATAAAAACCGAGACTAAGAATACACAGGCAAATATTTTGCGTTACAAGCTTGCGATAACTCGGCAAATCCCAAGTGGCAACAAAATAACCCAACTTGCAAGCCGTACAATTCCACTGCAAGTTCACCAAGGCCACACGCCAGCGCACAAACACCAAAAGCCAAGCCACCATAATCATCAATATTGAAAACCAAAACGGCAGCTGCTGACTCCAATAAACGCAGGAAAAGGTTACTGCTTCAGCAATAAGCAGCGGCGGTAAAAGTGCAAAATAGGGTTTAATACTTCCCACAAAACTAAATTGATAGCCACCAAAATATTTTGTTGTCGCCCAATATTCCTGCATTTTAAACACCGCATAGGGCGCAGCCAAACCTGCCGTTAAAAGCATAGCGAGCGGCCAGCCCAGATAGCTTACATAGGCATCGCGCAAGCTTGCCTCTTGGCGAAAACTTAAATGGCGATACAGCGCATGACGCAACTGAAATGTACTGCGTTTAAACCAATAAAATGGCAAAACGCCCATCAAAACCAACAACCCCAATAAGCAATAAAATGGATTATGGAAAAATGCGTAGAGCAAGCCTAAGCCATAGGCGATAAGAGAGAACTGAATTAAGTAAATTTTTTGCGGATTAGAACTGTAATCAAAGGCCGCATTATCCAGCTCTGTATGCTGATAAAAATAGCGCAGCGAGCGCACCTGTGCCCAAGGGTACAAAACACCGGCGCTTAACAAACACACCAGCAAATTCACTAACCAAACTTTGCAGTAGTCAATTCCATTGCCGGTAAATACAAACGGGATTCTTCGTGTATGTTCGCCGTATAAAAACGCTACGGGCTGATGCATGGCAGAGGCTTCAGATGAAGTTTCGCCTGCGTCCTGCAGAAATATCGCTTTGGAAACTTCTGTAGTAGCTGGGGGGACAATGAGTTGCTTATCTGCCACGACACCAATCGCAAACAAGCGCGCCACAAAAATATTGGCCAAACGTTCATTGGCATTATTTTTTAAGGTGACGCGAGAAGATTTAAAAATACGATCGACTGTTGCCAAATCCAACTTAAATAAATCTGCAAACTGCGCTTTAACAAGCGAGCTATCAAAGCCATGGCGCACACCGCGAAATACAATATCAAACTGCGGTGCAGACATAGACCTTTCCTAAAACCAACGGGTTCATTATTTTTATTTATGCTTGTTGCAAACGGGGCATTCTTGATCTTTTGGCAACTTTAATTCCCGCCATTGACTGTAACGTGCATCAAACACCAATAATTTTCCTGCAAGGCTTTTCCCGAAGCCGACAATTAATTTTATAGCTTCTAAAGCTTGCATGCTGCCGATAATCCCTACCAGTGGCGAAAGCACACCGTTAGCGGCGCAGGTGGTATTTTCTTCGGAGTCTTCATCGTATAAACAGCGATAGCATGGGCAGTTGGGGTCGCGATTATCAAACACGGCGATCTGCCCTTCCAAGCGAATCGCAGCGCCGGATACCAGCGGAACTTTCGCAACAACACAAGCTGCATTCACGGCAAAACGCGTGGTGAAGTTATCGCAGCAATCAACCACCACATCGACAGTTGAAATTTGTAGCGCGAGCGATTCAGCATCCAAAGCTTCTGTAATGCAAGTGATTTGCACATCGGGATTTAATGCGCGCAAGGTTTGCGCTGCAGATTCCACTTTGGTTTGGCCGATGCGATCTGTGGTGTGCGCAATTTGCCGTTGCAGATTACTCAGATCAACGGCATCAAAATCTGCAAGTACCAAATGACCAACACCCGCTGCCGCTAAATACATAGCAACCGGCGAACCTAAACCGCCTAAGCCAATAATTAATACACGCGCCGCCAATAATTTTTCCTGCCCGTCGATATCCACATCGGGCAGCATGATTTGGCGGGAGTAACGGAGAAGTTGTTGATCGTTCACAGGCTTACCTTTAAGAAAGTTTTCTACCGAGAGTCACGCGTTCGTTACCACCAAAGTCGCGAAAAGTATTTACCTGATCAAAATTGTTAGCCGTAAATAAATCACGCACAACTGAACCTTGATCATAGCCATGCTCAACCAGCAACAAACCATTTTCCGTTAAATACTGCGGCGCGTGGGCGATAATAAATTCCAAATCCGCTAGGCCATTATTATCGGCGATAAGTGCAGATAAGGGTTCGAAGCGTACATCACCTTCTTTCAAGTGCTCATCAGCAGGATCAATATAAGGTGGGTTGCTGACGATAATATCAAAAGGAGCTTCGGTCTCCAGCGCAGAAAACCAATCGCTTTGGTGAATTTTCACATTAGCTAAATTCAATTGCACACGATTTTTTTCGGCGAGTTCCACTGCGGCCAACTCTTTGTCCACACCCACGCACTGCCATGATTTTTTTTCATGGGCGAGCGCCAATACGATTGCGCCTGTGCCTGTACCTAAATCCAACAGACGACGGGATTGATTATTGTCATCCTCAGCAAATAATCCTAAGGCTGCCTCTACCAAAAGCTCTGTATCGGGGCGAGGAATAAGCGTGGAATTATTGACCATTAACGGCAGCGACCAAAATTCGCGTTGGCCAATAATATGTGCAACTGGTTCTCCCGTTAGACGGCGGGCAAAAAACTCATTGAATATTTTCGCTTGCTCAGCAGTGAGTTCTTGTTCTGGCCAAGTAAATAAATAAGTGCGATTTTTTTGGAGGATATGGGTAAGCAGTATTTCGATATCGAGGCGCGGGCTATCGCTTAGATCCGCAAGTTGTGGGAATTTTTGTAGGCAATTGGCGATGGTGAGTGATAAGTGCATAACTTTCCTCGTCGCAGATTGGCGACTACTTAATCCTTGCGAGACACGTCGCAAGAATTAACCAGTCACCAATTCGCAAGATTTGTGCGAGAGTCCGAAATAAAAAACAAAAGCAGAAAAATTAATCCGAAATCGCCGCCAATTGATCAGCCTGAAATTCGTTAGAAAGCGGTTGAATAATCGCAGCCAAATCACCTTGCATTACAGCATCGAGCGAATACAAGGTAAGGTTGATGCGATGGTCTGTAACGCGACCTTGCGGATAATTATAAGTGCGAATACGCTCGGAGCGATCACCGCTGCCCACTAAACTTTTACGTTCATCGGCCATGGATTTATGTGCGGCATCTTCTTGCATGGCTTTTAAGCGCGACGCTAATACACTCAATGCACGTGCGCGGTTTTTATGTTGCGAACGCTCATCCTGACATTCAACTACTAAACCGGTTGGGATGTGAACGATACGAATTGCCGAATCGGTTTTGTTTACGTGCTGACCGCCCGCACCCGATGAACGGAAAGTATCAATACGCAAATCGGCTTTATTGATATTAATTTCTTCCATTTCATCGGCTTCTGGCATTACTGCCACTGTGCACGCTGATGTATGGATGCGGCCCTGAGTTTCAGTAGCCGGCACCCGCTGTACGCGGTGCGCACCTGATTCAAATTTTAATTTTGAATACACGCCCTGCCCGGTTACTAACGTAATAATTTCTTTAAAGCCGCCGTGCTCGCCGTCGCTTTGGCTCAGCACTTCCACACGCCAGCCTTGGGTTTCAGCGTATTTGGAATACATGCGGAATAAGTCACCAGAGAAAATAGCCGCTTCGTCGCCACCCGTACCAGCGCGAATTTCTAAGTAGCAGTTCTTTTCATCGTTGGGGTCTTTGGGCAAAAGTAAACGCTGAAGTTCAAGCTGAGTTGGCTCAAGTTGCGCTTCGCAATCGCGCAATTCTTCTTCGGCCATTTCTTTCATGTCGGCATCGCCATCAGCAATTAAATGCTTGGCTTCTTCAATGTTATCCAACATTTGCTGGTAGTTTTTGTAGGCGATAACTACCGGTTCCAATTCCGCATATTCTTTAGACAGCTCGCGGAATTTAGTTTGATTATTAATAACCTCTGCTTCAGACAGGAGCGCACTCACTTCTTCATAGCGTTCTTTAAGGCGATCTAATTTTTCTAAAATTGAAGCTTTCATTAAGAGTTATTTTCCGTTCCAGAGTCTGTATCTTCTAAATCATTCGCTTGCAGGTCAAATAGCGCATGCGCCAATTGCACCACTTGGGTTTGACCGTTTGCACTCGCCTCTTTTAAATGAGCAGTGGGCGAATGGATTAATTTATTGGTTAGGTTGCGCGCAAACTGTTGCAATACTTGTTCAGGATTGCCGCCCGTTTCTAACGCCGTTAAGGCTTTTTGCAATTCAATATCACGCAAGCCTTCAGCTTTTTTGCGATAGGCTTTGATAGTTGTCAATGCATTCAGCGAGCGCTGCTGACGGCGGTAAAGTTCTACACCTTCATCGATAATTTCTTCGGCTTTATCCGCAGCGGCGACGCGGGATTTTTTGTTTTCGTCGATCACCGCGTGCAAGTCGTCGACCGTGTACAAATACACATCGTCCAACTCGCCCACTTGCTCTTCTATATCGCGTGGTACGGCGATATCCAACATAAACATGGGTTTGTGTTTGCGTTTTTTGAGCGCGCTTTCTACCGCGCCTTTACCCAATAAAGGCAACTGGCTGGCGGTGGATGAAATCACAATATCCGCGCGATGCAAATGCTCAGGAATATCCGCGAGTAAAATCGCTTCACCGTTAAACTCACGTGCTAAACGCTGGGCGCGGTCGAGCGTGCGGTTAGCGACTATGATGCGATGAATGCCGTGCTGCGCTAAATGGCGTGCAACCAATTCGATGGTTTCACCAGCGCCAATTAAGAGCGCCGTATCTTGTTTTAAATCTGAGAAAATTTGCTGTGCCAAACTCACTGCAGCATAGGCAACTGATACAGGGTTTTCGCCAATCGCTGTTTCAGTGCGCACACGCTTGGCGATGCTAAACACTTGTTGAAAGGTAGTGTGCAGTTCACCGCCCACAGTGCCCGCTTCACAGGCAACGGCATACGCCGATTTCATTTGCCCCAAAATTTGCGGCTCGCCGAGCACCAGCGAATCCAAACCGCCCGCCACTTTCATCATATGGCGCACGGCTTCATCGCCTTCGTAACAATAATAGCAATGCGCCAATTCGTCGGGCTTGATATTGGTGTGAGCGAGCAGCCACGTAGTTAACTTATCCAGCTCGGTTTCACTGTTGGCGTAGATTTCGGTGCGGTTGCAGGTGGATAAAATTGCCACCTCCGCCAAACCCGCCTGCTCTACTGCCGACTTCAACGACGACTCCACCGCTTCTGGCGCAAACGCCATACGCTCGCGAACGGACAGCGAGGCGGTGGTGTGGTTAATGCCGAATGCAAGTAAAGTCATAAAGATCGAAAATCGGGGGCTATGAAAGCAAAGGGCGGTATTGTCCGGCTCCAGCCGGACTATGACAAGGGGGAATTAGCTGCCAGAGGTAAATTGGCTCAGAGGTGAGGGATAAAATACTCCGCTCACCTCTACCAAAATCCGCTCACCCTGAGCGCGCAGCAGTCGAAGGGTCTAACAATCAAGCAAGATGGAAGAAATCCTTCGACTGCTACGCGCTCAGGATGAACGGGATCTTAGGAGCGAGAAAAGAGCTGGATCCTCGCCTACGCGAGGATGACGATGAATAAATTAAATTTCTGTATCCTTCGCAAACAAGTCTTTCAACTCTTTGCGCCCTTCTTCTACTACCTTCGCCAGCGCCGTTGCATCGTTTTTGACTGTCGCCGATTTCCGTAGAATTTGCTCGTCGTGCTCACGGAAAATATCAATCGTATGTTGCGATTGCCCTTCGGTAAAACCCAGCTCTAGCAGGGTTTGCATGGCCGCCACTAAGCTCGATTCGTACATTTCACGCACCGGCATGGACACCCCTAAATCCACCAATTGGTAGGCGTGGTTACGATCCCGAGCGCGCACAATCAACGAAACCTGTGGATATCGCTCTTTCACTTGCTGCACTATTTTTAGCGAAGCCTCTACACCATCGGTCGCTATCACCAAGACTTTGGCATCGCGAATTCCCGCCGCCTCCAACAAATCTAAACGCGAAGGGTCACCATAGTGGCTCTCTACCCCAAACTGTTTGAGGAATTCGATGTGATCGGCATTTTTATCCAGCGCGTTATAGGGAATGTTATTGGCGGTTAGGATACGACCAACAATCTGCCCAAAGCGGCCAAAACCGGCAATGATAACTTCAGGCTTGTGCTCACTTGGCTGCTCTAAGGCGGTGACAGATTCTTGATGGCGCGCCATATCCGCCAAGGCTTTTTCTTGCAAGGTCACACGCTGAATCAAACGATCAAACAGAATCACCAGTGGGCCAGTAAGCGCCATAGAAATACCGACCACTAGCACCACATAGTTAGTCACAGTGCTAGGCAAAAAGCGCAGATCTTCCGCAGAGGCCATCAACACAAACGCAAATTCACCGCCTTGCGCCAGCATAATCCCCAGCAAAATACCCTCGCGAAACGAGAATTTACGCACTTTTAGAATCAAGGCGATAACACCGATCTTGATTGCCATCAATACCAACGCGAGAAAAACTACCAAGAAAGGATGCTCAAACAGCAACTTCAAGTTGAGCGACATACCCACGGCGATAAAGAACAAACCGAGCAGCAGGCCTTTGAAGGGCTCTATATCTGCCGCCAATTGGTGGCGATAACTGGATTGCGCCAAAAGCAGACCGGCCAAGAAAGCACCCAAACTCATGGACAGCCCAACCAACAGCATCAAGAGCGAAACGCCCAACACAATCAACAAACCGGCAGCAGTCAGAATCTCACGGCTGCCGTATTTAGCGGCGAGTTTTAGCAAGGGGTTAAACAGCACGCGAGCCGCAACAATCACCCCCAACACAGTTAAAACACCTACCCACCAAGGCAAGCGATGGCCAGTTTCATTGGCCACGGGGGCAAAGCTGGCAAGTAATAATAAAATCGGGATAACGGCCATATCTTGGAACAAGAGCATAGAGAAACCCTTGCGCCCCAAGGGCAAACCCATGAC
>CAUOQW010000080.1:0-7822 GCA_963506825.1 uncultured Cellvibrio sp. | reverse complement strand
CATTACCTCAAAGGTTCCTTTACACCCGCTGAATGGTGGGACGTAGTCCACTTCAAGTTTTGCTATTTTATAACGATTGGTATTGTTGCAAAGATTTTCAAACTCGTAATAACTTGGATTCAAGTAAAAGCTGAATGGGAGAAGAAATGGAACTATACAAAATATTATTATGAGTAATGTTCTTAACCTACCTCCCGCTATTTTGCAAATTGCAAATGAAATAACCACGTAGATCATTGTCAAAAATGCAAACCCAATCAACCACATATGTTTTCCTTGGTTATATTTATCAGTACGGACTTTTCTAACAGTTTATTCAAAATTGAAGGCCGTATATTTCCGGTTGACTATTCAAAACGGGAGTGACAAAGCCTTTTTATAACAACAGCTTATCCTAACAACAAAATAAAGCTGGAGATATACGGTTTAATATATTTGTAGATATACGGCTGAGAAAAACAGCTTGAAACTTTAAAATTACGGTTATATATTCGCAACTCACGGATGAATATAAGCAGGTATGTTATGGAAAATGTCAAAATCCCTCTCCCTTTAAAGCCCATTAGATTCTTGGATCAGTTCCGCGCTTTTATCCGAAAGGATGGCAAAAGTTATGCAACTGAGAATACCTATGTTCATTGGGTTCATCAATATATTTTATTTAACAATAAAGAACACCCTGAAAAACTTGGGGCTAGGCAAATTGAAGCTTATTTGTCGCACTTGGCTTTAGTGGCAGAAGCTGCGCCTAACACTCAGAAAACAGCGCTTAATGCGATTATGTTTCTCTACAACCGATTTTTAAAAAGACCGATTGAAAAGTTAGATTTCCAATACGCAAAAAAGCCTCAAAAAATCCCTACGGTATTCACCCATGAAGAGGCAATGGCGGTTATTGATTGTATGGTAATGCCCTACAAGTTAATGACTCAAATTATGTATGGGTCGGGGTGCAGGATTTCTGAGGTATTGCGGCTTCGCGTTAAGGATGTTGATTTTGCGATGGGGTATCTCATTATAAGGGATGCCAAAGGGGGTAAAGATAGAACCACACTTTTACCCAAAAGCTTAATTACTGATTTAAAAAATCAGGTGATCATGGTTTCAAAATTATTGGAGTTCGATATAGCACGAGAAGTGGGTCCGGTTTATTTACCCCATGCGCTGGAGCGTAAATACCCCAGCGCAGGGCGCGAGCTTGGGTGGCAATTTATGTTCCCTTCAGACAACATTAGCAAAGACCCACGCGCGAATGTTATGCGCCGTCATCATCTCTATAGCGGCACACTGCAATCGCATGTTAAAGATGCTATTAAAGAATCACGAATATTTAAACACGCCAGCTGCCACACCTTTCGTCATTCGTTCGCCACCCGCTTACTGCAAGCGAAATACGATTTAAAACAGATTCAAACACTCATGGGGCATGCGGATATTCGCACGACAGAAATTTATTTGCATGTACTAGATGAGCTTGGCGATAAGGTAAAAAGTCCCATCGATTAGCAAGTCTTATTGCGCAATTAAGCTTTCTAAACCTTGCTCGCGTAAATAAGTGTGAATTTTATCTTCATCCTGCTTGCTAGTAATAAAAGGCCAATGGCGCTTTGCGTCTGGCAGACCACTAAGGGATTGGTGGAGAATATTGGCCTTAAAGCTTGAAACAAAATAGGGGTTTACTACGGGGTCTGTAAATACTTTTTCGGGGGCTATAACCTTAAAGCCTTTTTCATTTAACGCATCTATAACACCAATAATGCAGTAAGCAGCCAAGTCGTTTTCATTCAACAGTAAAACTTGTCGAGGGCTGCTGCCTAATTTTAAATAGGCGCTGGCGTCATAAGCCAGTACTTTATCCATCACCATATTTACATAGGCTTTTTCCAAAGCGCGAATATCTACCGTACGGCCACTTTCAATGCGCTGTTGGTAAAGTTTATTCATGTATTCATCGTGAACTTGCGTGGTCACATAGATGGGAAAATAATAATGTTCCGCAAGATAGCGCTGCAATTGTTGCAATAGCTCGGAGTCGCCTCCACCGTCTAAATAGGGGTAAGTAATATGTTGGCGATAATTCGTATAAGGTTCTAAGGCTGCATTGGCTTTCATAATATCGATAGGATAGCCGTAACTTTTTGCGCGGTGCAGCATGGAATAATTATGCCCGGCATTAATGATTAACTGGCCAGTTTCATCGTAATACATCATGCGGTCGATAGTTTTAGTTGTTAGGGTTTTGCTCTTAATTAAAAACATCGCCTGTTTTACATCCGCTCTTGCCATGCTATTGATAAGCATTTTAGTGCGCGCAGTTCCGTCTAAGCTGGTGGAGGGTGCAAGTGTATTATCAAAGGCCAACACAATTTCCCGCGCATAGGCGCAGGGGAAAAATTGGCTGGCAATTAACAATAGCGCACTTAAATATTTCACTTGCATAAGCTTGCACCTATTTAAAAAACTTAATCCTTCGACTGCTACGCACTCAGGATGAACGGGAACTCATTCATTCTCATTCAAGATGAACAAGGGTTTTATTTTAGCGGCACCTTGGCATTTTGCTCTTCAGTTTTCTTCGCGAAATCCTCTGCCTTCTTTACATAATAATCATGCAAAATAGTCCATGATTTTTTCTTAATGCCTTTATCCGAAATTAAACCCTTGCGGTTCCAAAAATCCTGAATACCGGGCAATGGGCGACGCGGCGACCGAAAATCTTTTAGAATCCATGGCGATAGACCGCGAATAAAGCTCATGTTATCGATCATTGTTAAATTATTAGTGTACACATCCGCTTGATATTCTTCGGTCCAACGCTGGGCTTTATCGCCGTGTAAGCCCTGCAACGCATCGGCGCCAAATTCGCTCATGATCACGGGTTTGCGATAGCGCGATACCCATTTTAAATTTGCGCAGCTGCCGGGTGTTGCAACGTACCAGCCGCAATAACTGTTTACACCAATGACATCCACAATGGCCGATAAAGGGTCATCAATGGATTTGGCACCCTTGTCATCGCTTTGCGTATCCAAAGCAGCGGTGATTAAACGGGTGGCATCGAGATCGCGCGCTTTTTCTGCCAATTGCCCAATAAATTTTAAGCGCGCGGGTGAGTTGGGGGTTTCATTCGCCATTGACCACATGACGATGGAGGCACGGTTTTTATCGCGGGCAATCATTTCTTCTAGTTGGTTTTCTGCTTTGGCATAAACCGCAGGGTTGTTAAATAACACGGTCCAATACACCGGAATTTCAGACCACACCATTAACCCCATTTGATCGGCCATACGTACCATACTTTCGCTGTGCGGGTAATGCGCCAAGCGCACAAAATTACAGCCCAACTCTTTCGCCCAAGTTAATAGTATACGCGCATCTTCCTCGCTCCATGCGCGACCTGCATGCAAGGGCGATTCTTCGTGAATGCTAATTCCACGCAAAAAAATAGATTTTCCGTTCAGTAAAATATTTTCTCCTTGTACTGCAATGGTTCTAAAACCAATTTTGTCGTGCACTACATCTTGCTGATAATAAATATCTACCGCATAAAGTTTGGGAGATTCAGTGCTCCATAAAATCGGCTTGGCCGGAATTTCAAACTTAGCCTCACCGTTTTTATTTACACTTAACTTCTGCACAATATTCAGCTCTGGAATTCGCAGCTCCAGTTTTTGTACATCGCCATTTTCTTTTCCATTGACACTAACTTTTACCCAGCCTTCAATTACACCTTCTTCTGTTTTGCTGAGCTGTACAAAATAATCTTTAATATGCGCTTTAGGGTACTGCAATACTTTTACCGAGCGCGTGATGCCACCGTAGTTCCACCAATCGGTATTCACGGTTGGGATTTGATCGCGTTCGCGATGATTGTCTACCTTAACCACCAGCGAATTAAGCCCAGATTTCACATCATTGGTAATATCAAATTGGAAGGGCGTAAAACCTCCTTCATGGGTATCAATTTTCTTGCCGTTTAAATAAACCGTTGCATGATAATTTACCGCACCAAAATGAATGGCATAGTTCAAGTCAACTTTTTTACCTATATCAAAGTCGCGATGGTACCAAACTGTGCCCTCGTATAAAAACAGTTGGTCATCTTGCGTGTTCCAATCACCTGGTACATTTAATTTTGGTGAACGTGCAAAATCATATTCGACTAAGTCGCTGGGGTTAGCGGGCTTGGCATTTTTAAAATAGCCTTTATCAGATTCTTCATAACGGTGGTTATAAAAACCATTTTCATAGGGATCTACAATCGTATCCCAACGACCATCCAAAATAATGGCAGTGCGAGAGCCGGGGTTTTGCATAGCGATTTCAGCGTGTACAACGGATGCAACCAACACCCAAAACAGAATAATTAGCTTGAACGTTTGTAATCTACATTTGGGCACGTGTAGTCTAAGTGTCGGAACCTTGAAGATTTGTATAAGGTTAATTATTTTCATAAAAAGTCCCTGATCAAGTTTTCCAAGCAACAGCAATAGCTGCCTTGAAAAAGTTTACGAAAGTTAAAAGATGGGGGCTGCGCGGTTAAAGGCTGGCTGGCAATGAAAATGCCGTTTTATGGACTTGCGCAGACCTCATACCTAGGTGTGCGATACTAACATTCTTGGAAATGAAAAGCGCCTAATCACAGGCATCTAAAGCAGGCACCTCAAGCACACACCTAAAACAGGCAGCGCACTTGGGCTATTTTCACACACTATTTTCCAATGACCTGACGGCGCGTTTTCGATAACCCGGTTTTTATCCACTCCAATAAATCATCGGGATAGAGTGGTTTTGAAAAATAGAATCCTTGTACTTGGTCAACCCCAAGCTCTACTAAAATGCGATAGTCCTCTATAGTCTCCACACCTTCAGCAACCGTAATCAGCTTTAAATTTTTGGCGAGATTAACCGTACTCGCCAGAATAGTGCCCTGTTGCGGGCGCGTAGAAACTTGATGGATTAAGGAGCGATCTATTTTTAATTCGGTAGCAGGTACACGCGATAACTGTTGTGCGTTGGCAAACCCAGTGCCGTAGTCGTCAATCGCAATATTAAAACCTTTTAAGCGCAAGCGCGCCAAGGTGCGAATAGCGCAGGCCAATTCGCCCAAGAGTGCATTCTCGGTGACTTCCAAAGTGATTTCTTCTGGCGGAATAGCATACTGCTGTGCTAACTCAAACAGCCAATCTGACAAACCTGAATCCGCCAGCGAAAGTGGCGATAGATTAAATGCTAAATGAAAACGCAAACCATATTGTTGCCACTCTTGCTTTTGCTTAAAGGCAACCACGAGCAGTTCACGGGTGAGCGTATCAATTAACCCGTGTCGCTCAGCCAGGGGAATAAATACGCCCGGCGAAATACTCCCTTTCTGGGGATGCTTCCAACGTGCCAGCGCTTCTACGCCGCGTAAAATTAAGCCTTGTACCGTAAGCTTTGGCTGATAAGCCAATGTAATTTCACCGGCATCCAGTGCGTTGCAAAAATCGATAACGGTCACATCGCTCTGTGGTGCAGGCTCGCTAACATCGGCAGTTTTTAATTCGCGCACATAGCGTAACAAACTCGTTTCTAAAAGATCGCGCTGCAAGGGTTTTTGAAAAGTGCCCAATACATGTAGGCCATCGGCCTCGGCCATGGTGCCAACGCTGGCGATAAGAATCGGGTCTTTGGCACTGAGAATAATGACACTCTTTGCGCATTTTTCCTGCGCGATATTACGTAATAACTCAACGCCATCCATAATCGGCATTTCTAAATCAATAAGCGCTACATCTACTTTATGCGCAAGCAATACTCTTAGTGCATCGCGCCCATCTTTTGCGCCGTAAATTTCTTGCAACCCCAACTCAGTGCAAATAGATTGAGCATGCATACGCTGGGTGACGCTATCGTCTGCCACTAACACGCTTAATTCGTTTACCTCTGTCTTCATCTAACCCTCCAGCACTGCAGGTATTTGGGTCAGCGATAAAATTTCTTTTGCTGCACCGAGATTTATGGCTTCTTTGGGCATACCAAACACAATGCATGAGGCTTCATCTTGTGCGATGGTTCTAGCGCCGGCTTGACGCATTTCTAATAATCCGCGCGCGCCGTCATCGCCCATGCCAGTCATGATAATACCCGTCACATTGCGCCCCGCAGCGCGCGCTGCCGAACGAAACAACACATCTACCGATGGGCAGTGACGATTAACCGCAGGCCCGCGAAATACTTTGGCAATATATTGTGCACCAGAGCGCTGAATTTCCAAATGATGACCACCTGGTGCAATTAATACTCGCCCCGGAAGTAAACGGTCACCGGTTTCGGCTTCTTTTACATCAACCGCGCAAACGCTGTCTAACCGTTTGGCAAATGCGGCGGTAAATTTTTCGGGCATATGTTGCACTACTGCAATGCCTGGGCAAGTGCGCGATAAATTAATTAACACCGCCTCTAAAGCTTGAGTACCACCGGTTGAAGTTCCAATCACGGTAATGCGATCCGTGGTGCTACTCATAGAAACCAAGTCAGCAACTGGGGTTTTATGCGCTGTTTCTTTTTTATCGACAACTGCCGCTGGAGCACGCCGGGTAAGCCGTGCACCAGCGGCGGCGCGCACACTATTCCAAAATTGTTGTTTGGTATCCAATAAAAAATCTTTTACGCCTAATTGTGGTTTGGTGAAAATATCAATTGCCCCCGCAGAGAGCGCTTGCAGTGAAAGCTCTGCACCCTTCTCAGCAAGCGATGAACAAATAATAACGGGCGTTGGGCGTTCACTCATAATTTGGCGCAAAAAAGTGAGGCCATCCATGCGTGGCATTTCCATATCCAGCACAATCACATCGGGCCATTCCTGCTGCATTTTTTGCATTGCAAAAATGGGGTCAGCTACTGCGGCATAAACATTAATATCCGGAGCTTCACTCAATATTTCGCGCAAGACCTGGCGAACAACGGCAGAATCGTCAACTACCAATACTTTTATAGCCATGGCGAAAAACTCTCACGAAATCTTATAATCAACTTTAGAAAAACTCTGAAAGAACCTATCAATGATTGGTCGGTGTGTTCATCGATTGCATTGCATAATGCTTTAACTCAACTTGGCCAGAATCTATATGTAACACCAGTGAGCGCGAACTTGTTCCACCCAAATCACTCTGCGTTAAATTTAACTCTTGCGTTTGTAACCATTCCTGCGCAAACAAAATATTTTGCTTGCCAATTTCAGAATTCAAAAATGCATCGCAGCCGCCAAATAATCCCAGCTGGTATTCGCTGAGCGCAGCGTAGCCTTGCATAGCCTGCTTCATAAGCGGTAACACACTGCTGGCATAGCGCCCCGCTCCGCCACTGCGCACCAATTCAACGTTATCTGGATTGCCGGGTTGCCGCGCTAAAAGATAATGACAAAGACCGCCCAACCTCAGTGTAGGATGCCAGACACTTAATGCCACACATGATCCTAAAACAGTATAGAGACTGCTGTATTCATTACCAAAATACCATTGACCTGGATGAATATTTAACCTCGGCTCGCGAGGCGTTAACTCAATCATGACACTACAACTCAATTGTCAGGTTGCTGCTAAAATTCAAAGCCACTTAGGCACATGAGCCGCTGAAAAATGTTTACGGTGCAGCGCTGGCTAGGCAAATTTGTTCGAAAAAACGGAGTCTATTGAAATAAATGAGCATTTTGATAACAAATTTAACAATGCCAGAGCAAACAAGTTAATTTTTCAGGGGCTCACAAAGTTTATAAATGGCAGGCTTTATAGGCGTAAAACACGTGCTCACGCCATGCAAACTTTCTGAATGCCCCACAAAT
>CAUOQW010000079.1:0-7868 GCA_963506825.1 uncultured Cellvibrio sp. | reverse complement strand
GAATATGTAATTGCGTACCTTGTAAGTGCGGTGAACTTACATCGCAATTCTGGCCAATTTTCCAATGACGTTTGCCAAGGCCTTGCAACAAAAACACATCGTAATAATCAAAGTGCGGCCCCACGCTGCCTTTATCGGGCGCGAAGCTGATCATAATGTCGTCCAAACGCCAGTTAGGGATAAAGCGGAAGTTGTCGAGCAACAAATTAACCTCGGGCACCCACTGGTCTACCGCTTGAACTAAAAGCGTCCAATTGGTTTCTGGGAGCGATGCAAAGGTATCTTCATCGAATGGCCCGTTGCGCAATTCCCACGGTGTTTTGCCATTTTCTAACACCAAGCGCGATTCAACTTCTTCCTCTAACGCCAAGCCCGCCAATTCATCGCCATCAAGCGGTGATTCAAAGTTGGGAAATGCATTGCGAATCAGCAAAGGTTTCTTTTGCCAATACTCCAGCAGAAATTTTTGGATTGGCATGTCGCCAAGATGGGTAAGAGGAACTGTCATAATTTTTTGCCTGAAATTTTTTTAATTTAATTGAAATTAAAAAGGGCTCATAAGAGCCCTTTATTCATTCTGTGTTGAAACCTTAAATCGCTTTAGCTTGCGCCACCGCATTACCAATGTAATTGGACGGTGTTAAATCGCGCATGGTTTGCTTTGCGTGTTCTGGAATATCCAAAGTCTCCACAAACTCAGCCAATACTTCTTTGGTGATGGTTTGACCGCGAGTCAGTGCTTTTAACTTCTCGTAAGGCTCATCAACATTGTAGCGACGCATAATGGTTTGGATTGGCTCAGCCAACACTTCCCATGCATTGTTTAAATCTTGCGCCAAACGTGCGCGGTTGATTTCTAATTTGCTCATGCCTTTTAAGGTGGAGGCAAATGCAATCATCACGTAACCAAAACCAACACCCATATTGCGCAATACAGTTGAGTCGGTTAAATCGCGTTGGAAGCGAGAGATCGGCAATTTTTGTGCGAGGTGAGTGAATACTGCGTTGGCAATACCTAAGTTACCTTCGGAGTTTTCAAAGTCGATTGGGTTAACTTTGTGCGGCATGGTGGATGAACCCACTTCACCTTCAATCGTTTTTTGTTTGAAGTAGCCGTAAGAAATATAGCCCCAAATATCGCGGTCAAAGTCGATCACGATGGTGTTGAAGCGTGCGATAGCATCAAACAATTCGGCGATGTAATCATGCGGTTCAATTTGAGTGGTGTAGGCGTTCCAGCTTAAGCCTAAACTCTCTACAAATTCTTGTGCATTGGTTTGCCAATCCACTTCTGGATAAGCAGAAATGTGTGCATTGTAGTTGCCTACCGCGCCGTTAATTTTACCCAGTAATTCAACTTCTTTAATGGATTTTAACTGACGACGCAAACGTGCGGCCACGTTAGCCATTTCTTTACCAACGGTGGTTGGCGATGCTGTTTGGCCGTGGGTGCGCGAGAGCATGGAGTCTTCGGCGTAATCGTGCGCGAGTTTTACGACGCCATCGATAATCGCTTGCGCATCTTTAATAAATTCTTCGCGGCCCGCTTTCAGCATTAAGGCGTGCGACAAGTTGTTAATATCTTCTGAAGTGCAGGCGAAGTGTACGAATTCTAAAACAGCTTCTAACTCTGGGTTGCCCGCGAACTTGTTTTTGAGAAAGTATTCAACCGCTTTTACATCGTGATTAGTAACGCGTTCAATGTCTTTTACGCTTTGTGCATCGGCTTCGCTGAAGTCAGTCACTATCGCATCGAGTTGCGCATTAGTGGCTGCGCTGAATGCAGGAACTTCGGGAATACCTGCGTGGCGGCTGAGTTGTTGTAGCCAACGCACTTCTACTTGAACGCGGAAGAAAATTAATCCGAATTCGCTAAAAATTTTACGCAAAGCAATAGTGCGTTTGCCGTAGCGGCCATCGACAGGTGAAACAGCATTGAGCGGGGAGAGGGTAGCAAAAGAGTCATTCACTGAATTGGTCATGCGGGTTCTCGTTTGAAAGTAGAAAATTAAAAAAACAAAAAATTAATTCGGCGGTTAGCGATACAAGTAGTTTTTGCGCTCTATTACGCTTATCTCTTGGTAGCTCTGCGGCTAACTGTCTCTCTCTGTTTTAGTCTCGCTTTGGCGTTGCCGAAGACGAGTTGAGGCTGATTGGAAAAGGCCGACATCATAACTGAAAACGCCTGATTTTTCAGGCGTTTTCATGTACTTAGTAGTTACTTGAGCGCAAGAGCTTATCGACTTCGGCAGCCAAGGCCTTGCGTTGTAGTAAGAGCTGCCAGCGGTTGCCGCCCACTTGTCGCCAGAGCATGGCGGAGCGAATGGCAGACAAGAGCAGGGCGCGAATTTGGCTGGCGATACGTGTTTGCTGCAAATAATTGTGGTCGCCCATCACCTGAATGCGAAAACGGAAGGTGCTGATAGTTTCGCTATAAATTTGGCCAAGGTTACCCACCACATTCTCATGGGTAGACGAAAAATGATTGGCTTGGGTGGCAGCTTGTTCAATGCGGTTGGCGATGGTGTTGAGCATATCCTTACAGCCTGCGAGTTTCTTTTGCAGGTGCAAAGCGCCTAATGCGTAGCGCATGGCATCTTGATGTTTATGTTGGCCAGCCAGCATGTCGCGCAGGGCTTCTAAGCCAATACGCAGGTTTTGCGCATTGCCGCCGTAGACCGCGAGGGTATCTTTGGGGTTTAAATCAAATAGGCTTTCAATACTGCATTTATAGGCGTCTTGCTGCACATAACCCGTTTTGGCAACTTGTTCAACCAGAAGGGTTGCTTGAATAACACCCGCTAGGGCGAGGGTAATATCTTGTAGGTTTTTACTCACGGTAGTTACTCATAAGCTGCTTAAAGAGTGATTCAAAAGCGCGCGGCTCAAAAAGCCTGGTTCAAAAAAGGTTAGACGTTATCGGTAGATTCAATCACTGCACCACCTAGACACACATCGCCTTGATAAAAGACAACGGATTGGCCTGGCGTGATGGCGCGTTGCGGCGCTTCGAAATGAACGTCCAAAGTTCCGTCTGCCAGAACAGTTACGCGGCAGGCTTGATCGTCCTGACGGTAGCGATTTTTGGCGGTACAGGTAAAGCTAGATGGGGGCGTTGAATCACTTATTAAAGGGCTGCCATTAATCCAATGCGCTTGCTGTGCAATTAAGTGATTGGTGAACAGCAATGGATGATTAGTACCTTGCACAACAACCAGCACATTGCGTGTTAAATCTTTTTGCGCCACAAACCAAGGTTCTTCATTGGCGCCTTTCACACCGCCAATGCCCAAGCCTTGGCGTTGGCCAATAGTGTGGTACATCAAGCCCGCGTGTTGGCCAATCACAGTGCCATCAGGCGTTTGGATTTCGCCCGGTTGTGCCGGCAAATATTGTTGCAAGAAATCTTTAAAGCGGCGCTCGCCAATAAAACAAATGCCGGTGCTGTCTTTTTTGTTGTGCGTCACCAGGCCGTACTCTTCCGCAATGCGGCGCACTTCCGGTTTTTCGATATCGCCTACCGGAAAGAGTGATTTGGCAAATTCGGCTTCGCCTACGGCGTGCAAAAAATAGCTTTGGTCTTTATTCGGGTCCAAGCCTTTTAAGAGGTAGGTGTGACCATCGCGATCTGCACGGCGCACATAGTGGCCGGTGGCGATAAGCTCCCCGCCCAGCATCTTGGCGTATTCCAAAAAGACTTTGAATTTGATTTCGCGGTTGCAGAGGATATCGGGGTTAGGTGTGCGCCCAGCTTTGTATTCTTCAAGGAAGTGCTCGAAAACGTTATCCCAATATTCCGCTGCAAAATTGGCGGTGTGCAATTTAATGCCAATTTTTTCGCATACGCGCTCGGCATCGACTAAATCTTCTTTGGCGGTGCAGTATTCGGTGCCGTCATCTTCATCCCAGTTCTTCATAAACAGGCCTTCAACCTGATATCCCTGCTGCTTAAGTAAGAGGGCAGAGACAGAAGAATCGACACCGCCGGACATACCGACTATGACGAGAGGTTTGGAGGCGGGCGAGGCTTGGGACATAAGGCGAATGACTGCTAAGGAAATGAGGCGCGCATTTTACGCGTCTTAGCCGACAACCTCCAAGGAAAAGCGCCTGCCGGCACAATATTCTTCAACAATTTGTAGTGTCATAGGGCTGCGCAGTTGGTCTTTGCGCTCTAGCAACTCTTCGTAGGTTAGCCAAACGGCTTCGATAATGCCGGTATCTAAAGCACGATTAGCATCGTGGCTAATGGCTTTGCCGATAAAAGTGGTACGGAAATAGGTAACGCCATTGCTAGGGGCGGTGTAGAGGTTTACGCCAACAACGCCGGTCAGTTTTACCGTCCAGCCCGTTTCCTCAAGGGTTTCGCGGATGGCCGCTTCATGCAGGGTTTCGTCTGGGTCGAGATGGCCTGCGGGCTGGTTGTAAACGAGCTTGCCGTCAGACTCCTCATAAACCATTAAAAAGCGGTTGTCGCGTTCAATAATGGTGGCGACGGTTACATGGGGTGCCCAGGTCATAGGGTTTCCTTAATTGGTTGTAAATGCACCCCCTCCCAACCTCCCTCTTCAAAAGGGGGAGGAGCCGACTCCCTGCTTGTCGCAGAATGAACTCCGGTCCCTATTTCACCGACTGTGAGAGAGGCTTTGCTACAGGAGGCGCTCTAAGCTCCTCCCCACTTTTCAATGGGGAGGTTGGGAGGTGGTGCGGTTTAATCAGTTATTGGTTTGCGCGAAGGCTTCACAATCACCTTGGTTGCAACGCTAGGTTTTGGCGCAGCAGGCTTGCTAGCGCTTGGTTTGCGCGCTGGTGGCCTAGCGCGATTTTTGTCGCCATTCGGAGTTGGATTATTGCGTAGCGGCCGTGGTTGGCCATCAACTGTTTTGGCTTTATCGTCATTAGCTGCTCTGCGTTCTTGCCCTTGTGCGGGTCGATTATTGCGCCCACGGGGAGCCTCAGCCATTGCCGACTTGGGCAAATTAATCGTTGTCGCTTTATATTCACCCGGCGCAATACCTTCTAATGTCCAACTGCCAATTTTTACCCGCACCAAGCGTAGAGTAGGGTGCCCCACGGCTGCGGTCATACGACGAATTTGGCGATTTTTCCCCTCGGTAATCACTATCTCAACCCATTGAGTTGGGATATTTACACGGCTGCGAATCGGTGGGTCGCGCTCCCATAATTTTGGTGTTGGGATAAGACGAGCTTCAGCGGGCAGGGTAATGCCATCGTTCAGTTCAACGCCTTGGCGCAGTTTGGTCAGAGCGTAGCTGTTGGGCGCACCTTCCACTTGTACCCAATAAGTCTTAGGTAATTTATGCGCAGGGTGGGCGATGTGATGCTGCACTTGGCCGTCATCGGTCAGCAGCAAAAGTCCTTCAGAGTCGTGGTCAAGCCTGCCAGCCGGGTAAACATTGGGCAGCTTGATGTATTGCGCCAAAGTAGGGCGATTTTGGTCGCCAGTGCTTCCCGCGCTGAATTGGGAGATAACGCCGAAAGGCTTATTGAATAAAATCAATGATGACATGAAGCTGGCAAAATCCAGTAGAGGTGGAAATGGAAACGGGAATCATTTTTGATGACTCCCGCGAATGCCAAAAGTTTACAGCACTGTTATACTGCGCGCGATTTTTTTAAAGGCTCTTTTTGTTAAAGGCGCCTTAATCCATTCGGCTCTGGGCCGAAATTTCCCTTTCATAACCTTTCATGGCAAAGCTCACAAGGCACGGCTCACAAGGCATAGTCCCATGGTAAGTATTATGAAAAGTCTCATGAAAACTACGGAGTTAAAGTAAAAAATGACCGAATCTAAAATTATCTATACCCAAACCGATGAAGCCCCCGCACTAGCCACTTACTCTTTACTCCCTATAGTTCAAGCTTTTACCAAATCCTCTGGCATAGCCATTGAAACTCGCGACATATCGCTTTCAGGCCGCATCATCGCCGCCTTCTCTGAGTTCTTAAAACCAGAACAACGCATTGGCGATCACCTTGCCGAGTTGGGCAAATTGGCGACTACGCCAGAAGCCAACATCATTAAATTGCCAAATATCAGCGCATCAGTACCGCAACTGAAAGCCGCGATCAAAGAATTGCAATCACAAGGTTATGCCTTGCCTGATTACCCTGAAGTACCAGCCAACGACACTGAAAAAGACGCCAAAGCGCGTTATGACAAAATCAAAGGTTCTGCCGTAAACCCGGTATTGCGTGAAGGTAACTCTGACCGTCGCGCACCATTGTCTGTAAAAAATTACGCGCGTAAAAATCCCCACAAAATGGGCGCTTGGGCGGCAGATTCAAAATCACACGTTGCGCACTTGAGCGGCGGTGATTTTTACGGCAGCGAAAAATCAGCGTTAATCGCCGATGCCGGTAATTTGAAAATTGAATTGGTTGCGCAAGACGGCAGCGTTAAAGTTTTAAAAGAAAATGTAAAAGTATTAGCTGGCGAAATTGTTGATGCCGCTGTACTGAGCAAAAATGCGTTGCGTGCATTTATCGCAGCAGAAATTGATGATGCAAAAGCGAAAGGTGTACTTTTCTCTGTGCATTTAAAAGCGACAATGATGAAAGTATCTGACCCAATTATTTTCGGTCACTTTGTGTCTGTGTATTACGCACCTGTGTTGGAAAAGCATGCTGCAGTCTTGAAAGATTTAGGCGTTGATTTAAATAACGGCCTTGGCGATCTTTACGCAAAAATTAAATCATTGCCGGTTGAACAACAAAATGAAATTGAAGGCGACATCGCAGCGCTTTATGCAATTCGTCCAGAATTGGCGATGGTGAATTCTGATAAAGGCATCACCAACTTGCACGTGCCAAGCGATGTTATTGTTGATGCATCTATGCCAGCCATGATTCGTGACTCTGGCAAAATGTGGAATGCTGATGGCAAATTGCAAGACACTAAAGCAGTGATTCCAGATCGTTCTTACGCGGGCATTTACCAAGTTGTTATCGACGATTGCAAAAAGAATGGTGCTTTTAATCCAGTCACTATGGGCAGCGTTCCAAACGTAGGTTTGATGGCGCAAGCTGCAGAAGAATACGGTTCACACGATAAAACTTTCCAAATTTCTGCGAATGGTGTTGTGCGTGTAACTGATGCGTCTGGCAAAGTGGTATTGGAACAAAACGTAGAAGCGGGCGATATTTTCCGTGCATGCCAAGTGAAAGATGCGCCGATCCAGGATTGGGTAAAGCTTGCAGTAAATCGCGCACGCGCTTCAGCAACGCCAGCGGTATTCTGGCTTGATCCAAAACGTGCTCACGATGCACAGTTGATCAAGAAAGTTGAAACCTACTTGAAAGATCACGACACGACTGGCCTTGAGATTTATATCAAGTCTCCTGAGGAAGCGATTCAATATTCGTTAGATCGTATCCGTGAAGGTAAAGATACTATTTCTGTAACTGGCAACGTATTGCGTGATTACCTCACCGATTTGTTCCCGATTATGGAGCTGGGCACTTCTGCAAAAATGCTGTCGATTGTTCCTTTGATGAACGGCGGCGGTTTGTTTGAAACAGGTGCGGGCGGTTCAGCGCCTAAGCATGTGCAACAATTCGTAGAAGAAGGCCATTTGCGTTGGGATTCTTTGGGCGAGTTTTTGGCCTTGGCAGAATCTTTAGATCACTTCGGTAACGTGACCAACAATGCTAAAGCAAAAGTGTTTGCCAAAACTCTCGATCAAGCCAATGGATTGTTCCTCGACAACAACAAGTCGCCAGGTCGTGCAGTTGGTGAGTTTGATAACCGCGGCAGCCATTTCTATTTGGCTTTGTACGGGTCACAAACTCTGGCCGCGCAAACAGATGATGCTGCTCTGGCTGCTGAGTTTGCTCCTTTGGCTAAG
>CAUOQW010000078.1:0-7892 GCA_963506825.1 uncultured Cellvibrio sp. | reverse complement strand
GTGGCTGGAGGGGTCTAAACAGAGGCCGTTAACCATAATGGGTTGACCGCCAATTTTGGGATCGGCGCGGCGCAACACAGCTTTTAAGCGGGCAACGAGTTCGCGTGGTGAAAAAGGTTTGGTGATGTAATCATCCGCGCCTACTTCTAAGCCTTGAATTTTGTTGTCTTCTTCACCCTTGGCGGTGAGCATAATAATGGGGATGTCTGCAGTCACTTCATCGCGCTTTAAACGGCGCGCGAGTTCAATACCACTGGTGCCAGGCATCATCCAATCGAGCAAAATTAAATCGGGTTTTTCGTCCACTATAAGCGCGTGGGCGTCCTGCGCATTACTAGCCTCAATACAATCGTATTCGGCCATTTCCAAAGCTACGCGCAACATGTCGCGAATAGCGGATTCATCATCAACGATTAAAATTTTACGACCGGTCATAGAGTTGCCTGTGAGTTCAAATGTGAAGCTATTGTTGCAAGTCTATTAAATAAGGAGTTTGTTACATATTAGTGACAGGCTAGCGGATATTTCTAGGTTTGTGGCGGAAATTGCTGTTTATGTTACAGCGCTCTCGAAAATGTGGGAACTACTCAAACACCTTCCGCTCTTTAAACAAAGCTTCCAAATATTCCATATTTTCAGATGCATGACGCAAGTCAGCTTCGGGTGCGCCTTTGCTTGCGGCAATAGCGGCAATTCTGCCTTGTTTGTGAAATGCTTTTTGCTTGGCGATGGGGTCTTTGTAGGCGTCTTGTGGCGAAATAATTTTCCAGCCTTTACTGCGCAAGCGGGCGATTAAATCTGGCAAGAAGAGCGCGGCGGCATCGTTCTCGTGAAGTAAAAGCACATGTTTGGGTGAGCGTTTTAAGGTCTTTTGAGCGATGGCATCGTAGAACTCTATGGTTTGCTCCAAGGTATCCACATAGAGCGCGCTGGCTTTGGCATAGTCGATGGTTTTCTTTTGCTCGGCGGCTTTGACCAAAATGCCGTTAATCGCCCAATCGAAATTATCCACGGTCACATAGCCATCTTTGTAACCTAGTTCGCCCAAACCTGTTTGCAATTTTTCAACCGCGCTAGCATCAGCGCCGTAATTTAAGTAAGGGAAGCGATGATAAGGCAGGCGATTGTCGAAATCTTTGAGTATCAAATGGGCTTTGTAGGCATCACTTAAATAGTCATTCACGCCCAATTTAGCTGCCGACGAATGGCTGTGGCTATGATTGGCGAGATGAAAATCGGCCTGGGTATATTGAGTTAAACGAGCGCGGTTTTGCTCGGTGATATTGTTGGTGGTCACGAAGAAAAGCGCATCGGGAACCTTGGCATTTTTTAAAACTTTAATCAGCTTATCGGTTCGCTCGGCACCAGTCATAAGCGCTGTGTCTGCTAGGGGCGCGTCATCAAAAGTCAGCGCGATTTCGCGCGCTGAGGTTTGTAGGGCAAAGCAGAAACAGACTGCGGCCAGAGAAATGCGAATCGACAAGCTCATAAATATCCTTAAAGGTTAAACAGATTATTCTGCCTTGGTTGCGGGTTTTTGCAGCGATAATTCCTGCGTGGTTTTCATTAAGCGCACAAACTCGGCGCGGTAACCGCCTTCGTCTTCACCCAAGCCAGATTTGGCGAGGCTGATGAGTTTATCCGCATCGTAATCGCCCAAGTATTTGCTATCGCGCAAGCTTAAACCAAAACCGGCGACGCTGGCGGCGAAGCGGAAGTCGGCGCTGGTTTGGTCGATTGAGGTTTTGCTGTTACTTGCCAGCAAAGGTTCCTGCAGCAAAATACTCTTGTCTTCACCCGGTTTTTTGTAGCGAATGCGCAGGAAACCCAACTCATTTGTTTTAGCGGTTTTGGCATCGATGGCAGGTTTTTCGTAGCGATGCTGCTCAATCAAAGTCGCTTTGCCCACCGGCGTTAATTCATAGATGGCGGTAACGGTTTTCCCCGCACCAATTTCACCGGCATCGACTTTGTCGTTGTTGAAATCCTCTTCATTCAAAATACGGTTTTCGTAGCCAATCAAACGATACTCGGCGATTTGCGCGGGGTTAAATTCAATTTGCACTTTCACATCGGCCGCGACTGTATTGAAGGTGGAGGCCATTTCTTCAATCAACACTTTGCGGCCTTCATCGGCAGAGTCGATATAGGCGTAATTGCCGTTACCAATATCCGCCAACTGCTCCATCAAATATTCGTTGTAGTTGCCCTGCCCGAAACCGAGGCTGGTGAGCGAAATACCGGTTTTGCGCTCGGCGGCCACCATATCTTTCAGTTGGTCGATATTGCTTAAACCCACGTTAAAGTCACCATCCGTTGCCATCAAAATACGGTTGATGCCGTTGGGGATATAGCTGCGGCGCGCCATTTGGTAGGCGAGTTTCATCGCGGATTCGCCCGCCGTTGAACCAGCGGCTTCTAGCTTATCGATAGCGGCGAGGATTTTGTCGTGCTCGTTGCCGGGCGTAGGTTCAAGCTCAACTTGGGTCCTGCCTGCATAAACCACGAGCGAAATACGATCCTGCGCGCGCAGTTTTTTGGTGAGCATCTTCAGAGTGTTTTTCACCAGCGGCAACTTGTCTGGCGAGTTCATGGAGCCGGAAACGTCCACTAAAAACACCAAGTTGGAAGGCGGCAAAGCGGTGGTTTGTGCGTCCATCGCCTGAATGCGCACACGCAGCAATTGATGCTCAGGATTCCAAGGCGCGGGCGCTACTTCGGTTTGTACGCCAAACGGATGCTCGGCTTTTTTGGTGGTGTTGGCGTAGGGGAAATAGTTGATTAACTCTTCAATGCGCACGGCATCTTTGGGTGGTAATTGGCCCTGCTTTAGGAAGCGGCGGACGTTGCTGTAAGCGCCGGTATCTACATCAATACTAAAGGTTGAAACCGGCTCTTTGGCGGTGATTTTGATGGGGCTTTCGTCTTTGTGTTGGTAGTTTTCGGTGTTTTGGGGCGGTGGTGCAGCCATTTCTCGCTGTACGGCCGCAATGCTATACATGGGTGCAGCGGCTACCTTGGCTGCGCTTTTTCTTTTATCTCTTATTTGGATTTCTTCAACGGCATCGGCACGGGCAGATGCTGGAGCGGGTATTTGTTGAGAGTGAACGGGTGTCGGCGCGGGCGCGGTTGTTTTTTTCTTATCGCTGCTGGAGCAGGAGATGATTAAGCCTGCACACATAAATGGAATCACTAACAAAGATAAACGCTGCATTTTCATCGAAGTTTCCCTATTTTTACGGACTGTTAAGAGCGGTTTTATGCGTTATATGAATGCTCAATCCCCTGCTGCATCGCTATCGCCTAGCCACTCGTTGAATGCTCAAAACTGCGTGAGACATGAGTGCTTAACATAGCCTGCCGAAACTGGCTGGTGGCTGAATGAAAAATAAAACCCCCTCGGTAACTGCGTCCTGCGTTACTCTACCTCCTGTATCCATACAGTCGTCCCAACCTCCCCGTTCATAAACCACATCCATGTGGTTTCCCTTTCAGGTAGCTTCGCTATGCAAATTGCTCCTGCAATTTGTCGAAAAGAGGGAGGGGCTGATTCCCTTCTTAATTTGTATTCTCGCCTACTTCAACCAAGCCAACCGCTCATACAATATTCGCAACCGTTGCTTGGTGGCTTTGGGGAGTTTTTTAACGATGAGGTCGTAGGAGTGATCAATTTGGCGATGAATTTCGCTTTTGGGTAGGTCGCCCTTTAAGTCCAACGTATTCCAGTGCTTTTTGTTCATGTGATAACCAGGGGTTATCTCACTAAATACGGCGCGCAATTCCTGCGCATGAACGGGGTCGCATTTGAGGTTGATGATCTCGCGGGCGTCATCCTTGAAGTAAATCGCAAACACCTTGCCCTCCACTGTATAGACGTGAATGTCTGCCCCGAAGGGGTAATCTAATACCGCTTGGGGCAGGCTCATCAAGAAGTCGTGCAAGGTGTTCTTCATAGGCATTAATTAAAGTTTTAATTAAAATAAGCCTGATATTCCGCTGGAATCCCCGTAATCGGTTTGATTTTCACACCTTTAAAGAAGGCTTCGCCCGCTTCGCTTTGCAGCAGAATTTTACCTTTGGTGAGTGGGATCACTTGGCCGTCTTTGGTGTAGCGTGAATTGCTGAGCGCCATCACTACTTCGCCGTTCACGATATGCAAACTCTTGTCGCCGTAGGTAATGAGGTCAAGGGTGTTCCACTCGCCGTTGGGTTTTTCAGCATCTTTGCCGCGCAAACAGGTGATGCCTGCACCGCCGGGGCCGTAGCTGATGGATGGCGCTTTGGGGTCATACATGGGCACAGTCGCGCCTTCGGCTTTTGCGCAGCGGATATCAATTTGCGAACCGGCAATTTGCCACCAATCGCCCACGCTGTGTTCCATGATTTGGAACTCTTGCGAGAGCGCCCAGGCTTTCCAGTAATCCACACCGTGGTCGCCGATTACATGGTAGAGAATGCCGGTGTCCAAGGGTTCAGTTAGGCGCGGTTCCCATTTTTTGGTGCCCCATTTGAACTGCACCACCAAGTGATAATTTTCATACTCTTGTTTGGTGTGCACGCTGCCGTAAATCTCGCCGGTGACGTGAAGAACGGGCTCGCCATCCACCATGCTCGCGGTGAATACGCCGCGTTCATCTTTATCAAAACCGACGGGTTGGGTGTAATTGCCTTTTTCATCTTTAGGCAGGTCTTTGATCTCGGTGGTAGGCAGTGGGAAGCCGAGGTAAGTCGTCCACTGGGTCATTTTTTCATCCAGCAGATAAGTCCATTCACTCGCGGCGGGTGCTGGCGCTACGGCTGCTGCATGTTCAGTAGTGGGCTCCGATTCTTTATTCGAGCAGGCGCTCAGTAAACCCAGCAGAGGAATTGCTAGCGCAACCAAATGGCGATGATATTTCATAGTGCTTCCTTAAAACCGATAAAAATGAATAGGAGAATTTATTTCAGGACGAAATCGAGGGCGATACCCGCAAACACGGCAGCGCCTACCCAGTTGTTGTTCAAAAATGCCTTGAAGCAGGCGGTGCGTTCGCGAAAGCGAATCAACCATTGTTGATAGCCGAATAGAGCGGCAACAACTGCAAGGCTTAGGTAGAAAATCCAGCCCAAGGTAAATGCTTGGCCAACCAGATACAAGGCGTAGAGTGTAAGGATTTGCAGTGCGCCGGTGATCACGCGGTCTTGGTCGCCAAATAAAATCGCGGTGGATTTCACGCCGATTTTCAGGTCGTCGTTGCGATCAACCATCGCATAAAAAGTATCGTAAACCACCGTCCAGATAACGACTGCCAAGTAAATCAGCCACATGTTTTTATCGAGCGCGCCGGTTTGCGCCGCATAGGCCATGGGGATTCCCCACGCGAATGCCGCGCCCAGCACCACTTGCGGTAAATGCGTATGGCGTTTCATAAAGGGATAGCTGAAGGCCAGCAACAAACCCCCAACCGATAATTTTATGGTGAGCGGATCGGTCATTAGTACCAATCCAAACGCGGCTAAGCAGAGCGACACAAACAGAATAATGGCTTCACGGCTGGTGATGGCACCAGTTGCCAACGGGCGGTTTTGGGTACGTGCAACTCTGCCGTCAATTTTGCGATCGGCGAAATCGTTAATCACACAACCTGCCGAGCGCATCACCACCACCCCCAAACAGAAGATGATCAGGTTTTTAACCGAGGGAACGCCCTTGGCGGCAAGCCATAGCGCCCAAAGGGTTGGCCAGAGTAACAGCAGAATGCCGATGGGCTTATCCAAACGCATCAACTGCATAAAGTGCGGTAGGCGTTTGTGTAAATTCTGCAATGCGGGCGGTAAAGGCTTGCGCACTTGCGCCTTAGGAGCAGACTTTTTGGGTGCAGGTGCAGGTGCAGGTGCAGGTGCAGGTGCAGGTGCAGGTGCAGGTGCAGGTGCAGGTGCAGGTGCAGGTGATTTTATGGCTGCCGGAATCTCGGCTTTTGGTGCTACTGCTTTTGCGGTTTGTGGCTTGGGCTGAGCGGGCGCAGCAGGGTTAGTTGCTTTGGTCGGCTGCGTACTTGCCTGAGTCGTTTTAGTTGCCGGAGCTTTTTGGGCTGCGGGTTTTTTTGTCGCAGGCTTTGCTGCAGCAGGTTTCACTTGGGGTGTTACAGATTTGGTCGGTTCAGATGCTGCAGCCTGCGTTTTAGGCGCAGGCTTTGTTTGAGCAGAAGCGGCTTTTTTGGGAGCAGCTTTCGCAACAGGTGCAGTCGTTACAGCTGCTTGATCGGGAGCCTTTGAGTCTGTAGCTGTAGGTTTATCGCTGGTCATAAAAAGCCGCACAAGTGAACAAACAGATGAACAAAATGCATCGCCTTAGGCGATAGCCAAATCAATTAAACAGACGTCGTCAGTTTTAGGCCTATAACGCCCGCGAGTATCAAGCCAATGCTGAATAGCCGCCCGAAAGTGGCCGGTTCGCCTAAGGCTGTAATTCCCAATATCGCCGTTCCCACTACGCCAATCCCCATCCAGACTGCATAAGCGGTGCTGACCGGTAAGGTCTTCATGGCCATTCCGAGCAAGGCCAAACTTATTGCCATGGCCGAGACGGTAATGACGCTTGGCCAGAACTTAGTAAAACCGTCGGTATATTTAAGGCCGAGTGCCCACACAATTTCTAAGAGCCCAGCCAGTAATAACAATATCCAGTTCATAACAACACCTTTCAATAGTAGAAAGGGTCGTCCCCGAGTCGGATTAAAGAAATGTGGTCGTCCACATTTCCGATCATTCAGTTTATGTATTGGAGCTTATTACTCGCACAAACTCCGGCAAAAACACCTCGCTGACTAACAGCGGTTTGTTATCCAGCGAAAACACTGAGCGCCTTCCCCAAACTGGGTTTGCTCCCATAAGCGCCTCAGGCAGGTAGGCATGATGGCCACTTATTAAGGCGAGGGCAATGGGGCTGCGTTTTAAGTGTGGTTGACTGAACAAAAATGCCCCGAGCGGGCGTGTGCCCTGCTTGCGCAAATGGCGCAGTGATCCAGTGAGGCTGTTGAGCGGCAAGACGCTGCGAGCGAAAACCCAAGGCTGATTGTGGCCGCGCAAGATAACTTCACGCACTAAGCAAAGTTCGTTAAAACCAATCCCCAAGGCCAAGGCTTCGCTGCGGCTGGCGCGAGCGTGCACTTGTCGCAACACCTGCACGCGGAACTTGCCGCTGCTGAGTTTCAGCAATTTTGCGGTTAAAGATCCAGAATCTAATAACCAAGAACGCAAAGCTGTACTAGGATGTAGGTGCCAGGGCTGTCTAGGGCGTACGAACCAGCGCAACTCGCGCGCAAAGTGTGAAATAGTTGGCAAGGTGAAAAAACCCTAGGCTAAAGTCATCAGAAGCTGGCATTCTAGCAGCTCGAATTTATTGGCGGCAGAAAAAGCCTTTCCAACTTAAAACAACAAACCAGAATTAACGACCATATCTAAGGAAACCATCATGAATAAAGCCGATTTAGTGACCGCTGTTGCTGCCCAAGCTGATTTGACCAAAGAAAAAGCAGATGCTGCTGTATCTGCCATTGTTGAACAAATCACCAATGCTTTGAGCCGCGATGAAAGCGTTACCTTGATTGGTTTTGGCACTTTCAGCCAAAGCCACCGCGCTGCCCGCACTGGCCGCAACCCACAAACTGGCGCTGCTATTGAGATTAAAGCCTCTAACAGCGTTAACTTCAAAGCTGGCAAGGCATTGAAGGATTCAGTTAACAGCTAATTAAGGCTGAACACTGAACACAAGAAGGCGCACTGGTTGCGCCTTTTTTTATGGCTAGAGTTTAGTTTTCCCCCTCTTTAGCAAAGAGGGGTTAGGGGAGATTTGGACTTAATTGTTAGTACTTTAAATCCCCCTAGCCCCCTTTTTCAAAGGGGGAAACTGG
>CAUOQW010000077.1:0-7894 GCA_963506825.1 uncultured Cellvibrio sp. | reverse complement strand
GCCTTTATGCGCGGCCGCACGCTTAACAATTCCTTTGTTAGTTTGGATGAAAGCCAAAACACTACCCGCGAACAAATGAAAATGTTTTTAACGAGAATTGGTTTTGGTACCACTGCCATTATTACTGGCGATCCAACCCAAATTGATTTGCCGCGCGGTATGGCTTCAGGCCTGCGTCACGCGGTAGAAGTTTTAGAAGGCGTACCTGGCATTAGCTTTACTCACTTCACTGCTAAAGATGTTGTGCGTCATCCTATCGTCATGCGTATCGTAGAAGCTTATGACGCGTTTGAAAAAGCCAATCCAAATAATGGCAACAATAATAACCAGAATAATCAGGCGAGCTAAATCATGTCGTACCAAATTGATGTTGAAGTGAACAGCTCCAGCACAAAAATTCCCAGCATCGAAAACATTGAACTCTGGATTAGCACAGCGCTCCAAAGTGATGAGCTAAACCAAGCTGAAGTCAGTGTTTACATTGTGGATGAAGCTGAAAGCCAAGAGCTGAATGCACAATATCGCGGTAAAGATAAACCTACCAATGTGCTCTCCTTCCCAGCGGATATTCCTGATGAAGTGGGTGTACCATTATTAGGTGATTTAGTGATTTGCGCTCCCGTTGTTGAACGCGAAGCGCAAGAGCAAGGCAAATCTTTAGATGCACATTGGGCACATATGCTTGTACACGGCACGTTGCATTTACTCGGTTACGATCACGTTGAAGATGATGAAGCCGATGTAATGGAAGCCTTGGAAACGCGATTGATTACGCAATTACATTTTCCTGCGCCTTACACGGAAATAGCCGAAATCACTGAAGCAACTGCGAGCTAATTTGTACATGACTCTTGTTCCATACGGACATATTTTTTAACTCAGGTAGACCTAAAATGTCGGAAGACTACAGCAGCCAAACAGATAGACACGAAAAATCCTGGCTGGATAAATTACTGCACGCCTTTAGCGATGAGCCACGCTCGCGCGATGAATTATTAGAAATCATTAAAGATGCTGCTGACAACAAATTGCTCGACCAAGATGCGCTCAGTATTATTGAAGGCGCGCTTGATGTTTCATCCTTACAAGCCCGCGAAATTATGGTGCCACGTTCACAAATTACCGCGATTCGTTTGGAAGACTCCCCGCAAGATTTCTTACCGCAAGTTATTGAATCAGGCCACTCGCGTTTCCCCGTTATTGGCGAAAGCTTGGATGACATTAAAGGTATTTTGCTCGCCAAAGATTTACTGCCGCTGGCATTAAACGGCACCGAAAATTTTAATCTGGAAAGTATTTTGCGCCCCGCCAATATTGTGCCGGAAAGCAAACGCGTAAATGTGTTGTTGCGTGAGTTCCGCGAAAACCGCTACCACATGGCTTTGGTTATGGATGAGTACGGCGGTATTTCTGGTCTGCTCACCATTGAAGATATTTTGGAAGAAATTGTCGGTGAAATTGAAGACGAAACCGATGATGAAGAAAGCGATACCTTTATCAAACGCATGAGCGATACCGATTTCATTATCAAAGCGCTTACACCCATTGAAGAATTTAACGAGCATTTTAACGCCGAACTCAGCAATGAAGACTTCGATACTATCGGCGGTATATTGATGCAAGAGTTTGGTCACATCCCCAAGCGCAATGAAGTGGCGGTGATTGAAAACTTTCAATTCCGCGTACTCTATTCCGACAATCGCCAAATTCATTTGCTGCGGTTGACGGTTTTATAATTTAACGATTAACGAAATACCCCGCTCACCCTGAGCTCCGTCGAAGGGCCATACAAATAAAATCCTTCGACTGCTTCGCGCTCAGGATGATCGGAATTTTGTAATCAGAAGTACCTAGCGCGAAAAAATCTAATTATTCAGGGAGTCGTCATCCTCGCGCAACGGGGATGACAACAATGTTTTAAATGAACAGTACCGTAAAAGCTGCACACCCTCTTATGACCCCATCCAATCTTATCCAACGCCTAAACCAACTCCCCAACTGGCTGCAGCTCGTCATCGCCTTAGTAGCCGGTTGCTTAGTACCACTAAGCTTCGCCCCTTTTAATATCTGGCCACTCGGTATTTTAGCGCTCACCGCTTTCGCGTTGCTCATCAATGCACAATCGGCGAAGTCTGTGTGGTGGCGCTCTTGGTGTTTTGGTGTGGGTATGTACGGTCTTGGTGTTTCGTGGGTTTACGTCAGCATCAGCGGCTTTGGTGGCGCGCCTGTACCACTCGCGGTATTTCTGGTTGTTATATTTGTGTTCTTTATGGCCGCAATGTTCAGTTTGCCTTTCTGCGTATTTGGACGCTGGTTTAGTCGTCATCCGTTAAGCTTATTGATCGCCTTCCCTACAATCTGGGTGCTTGGCGAATGGCTACGCACGTGGCTATTTACTGGGTTCCCATGGTTATTCATTGGCTATGCGGATTTAACCAACTGGCTCTCCGGCTGGGCACCAATTGTAGGGGTAATGGGCTTGAGTTTACTCAGCGCTTTCACCGCAGCGGTAGTAGCACATCTTATTTATCAGCCAACAAAAACACGCAGCTTACTGCTGGGTGGTTGCGCGATTATTTTTATTTGGGGTACAGGTTTTGCGTTGCAAAAAATTGAATGGACTCAGGTATCGCAAACCCCTACCAGTATTGCGATTGTGCAACCCAATATTAATCAGGAAGATAAATGGCAAATAGATTCTCGTACAGCCACGATGGATTTGTTGCGTACAAAAACCGAACCACTGTGGGGGCACAAAATTATTATTTGGCCTGAAGCAGCTATTACAGAAGTTTATAGCCAAGCACTACCCTTTCTTAATGAAATGAATAACAAAGCGGCAGACAGCGAATCTGGTTTAATTACCGGTATTATTTTTGACGATCAGAACAAGCTACTTTATTACAATTCCGTCGCAACCTTTGGCAAAGCCATAGGTATTCACCATAAACGCCGCTTAGTGCCTTTTGGTGAATATGTACCCATTGAAGCCTTGCGCAATTTAATTGAATTTTTTAATTTACCAACGTCCATTATCAACCTAGGGCCGGAAGAACAATATGGTTTAAAAGCGGATGAACTAATGATTTCGCCATCCGTTTGTTATGAAGTCGCATTCCCTGACTTAATCGCAAACAACGCTGTGAATTCGCAGCTGTTAATATCGGTGAGCAACTTGGGTTGGTTTGGCGATTCGCTTGGCCGCCATCAATTTATGCAGATGGCACAAATGCGCGCACTTGAAACACAACGCTATTACGCCTACAGCACTAACAATGGCCCCAGTGCTATTTTTGATCGCAAAGGTAACATCACTGCGCAGACCAAAGCCTTTGAGCAAACCAGTTTGAGCAGTGACGTTTTCGCCGCCGAAGGGTCAACACCTTTTATGCGTTTTGGCAGCTTACCTTTAGTCATTATCAGTATGTTGGGATTAGCATTACTGCGATTTTTTGGCAAAAAAAATCCAAGCTAGTTAGCTTGGATTTTTCACATCAAAACTGCAATTAAGCAGAAGCGACTTGCAAACCGCCTTGAATATTCAAGAGCGTTAAAAATTGATTGTGTTGGCTGTGAGAGCTAATAGCTTCACAGCGCGCGGACAAAGGCGAATTACCCACCCACTCAAAACGCCAGCGCCAAAATTGTGGGTTGGCTAGATCACCACGCAATTCCACCATTTCAAAACGGCGTGCATCCAACTTAAATAATTCACGCAATTGAAACGCAAAATGCTCGGCATTTTTTGCCACAAGACTAGAAGCCTGTTGTGCAAGTGCAGCGACAAAAACATACTCACGCCCAAAGGCTTGGCTATGTGAAACTGCAAGTTCCAAAGCTTGGCCTAAGCGATTTGCTAAAGAGTAATGAGTAAATGAACTTGGCAATGAGGCAGCAGATAATGTCATGGGCATTCCTTCTTGTTATGGTTCTTACTCACAGACAATTACTCCCCACTAAAATTCCATACACTTTTCAAATATCCGCAAAATCTATACGGCAGTGTAAACAACTCAGTCAACTGGCTGCGCGGGCGGCAGTCTACGTGGAATTTATGACAGTTCAAATGGTTTTTTGCGGCGAGTCTGTTTTAGTCTAAAAAAATTGATGGCGTTCATAAGTTGAACAAAAAGAAGGGAAATTGTGTTTCTTTTAGTGGCTATTTGGGAATATTTAGGTAACAGCTTCTCCTTACTTATTACCTAATTATGCAGAATGATAAATCTGACTTAAAGAATATCGCTAGCATCCAAAAACTGTACAACGCCGCTCTTATTAGGCACAAAAGTTTCAACGGTTGCGCAAGCATCAGCCTCTGGTTCGGCACCAGCGTTTTTATCAGTTTGCAAATCAGTAAAATTAAACAGGGCCGTGTCGGCCAATTGCGAAGGCGTAACATTTTTTATAGCTGAAAACAAAGTTTCAGTACGACCAGGATACTGCTTCTCCCAGCCATGCAGCATATCTTTAATAACCTGACGCTGAAGATTCTCCTGCGAGCCACATAGGTTGCATGGAATAATCGGGAAGCCCTTCATTTCTGCAAACTCAATAATGTCCGCCTCACTACAATAAGCCAGTGGCCGAATCAAAATATTGCGCTTGTTATCCGCCAGTAATTTAGGCGGCATGGCCTTGAGCTTGCCACCGTAAAACATATTCAAAAATAAGGTTTCAATGATGTCATCGCGATGGTGGCCCAATGCAATTTTGGTTGCGCCTATCTCATCGGCAAAACTATAGAGCGTACCGCGACGCAAACGCGAACATAGGCCACAAGTGGTTTTACCTTCCGGGATAATTTCTTTAACGATGCTATAGGTATCTTTTTCGATGATATGAAAGGGCACGCCCAGTGCGGTGAGATATTCCGGCAATACATGCTCAGGAAAACCCGGCTGCTTTTGATCCATATTGACCGCAACAATTTCAAAGTTGATAGGTGCAGTTTTTTGCAAGCTGAGCAGAATATCCAGCATGGTGTAGGAGTCTTTGCCACCGGAGAGGCAGACCATAACCTTATCGCCTTCTTCAATCATGTTGTAATCAACAATCGCCGTGCCCACCAAACGGCGCAAACGCTTTTGCAACTTGTTGAATTCCAGACGATCTTGGCGCACATGCAACTCTTTCATAGGGATTAACTCGATACAAATAGGACTCAGCACTTTCACTGAAAAGGCGCGCATTGTACGGATTTTGCGCATGCGAGGGAATGACCTAAGCGTAAGTTTAAGGCTTTATCTACGCCGCTACGGCAAGCTGATCGGCAATGGCTGGTCGCCCCTAAAAAATACCGCTTCAACAAAGCGGAAAATCCTTGCCTCATCCAATCAGCGAATCCGTCTTGGGGTTTATAAATCAGCCGCCATTTTCATTTTTTTGGGCAATTTATGCACTATTCCCTAAGCATTTTAAGAACCTTTTGCCGCACCTTGCCCATGGCATAAGCCTTGCTCTTATTAAAAGTGAGAAACTTTTAAAACCACCTTGCGGTGGTATCTAGCGGAGTAACAGGTATGACGATTTTGCGTTCAGTGTGGCAAAAACTATCGGGCACATATTCAGTGGCGAAAACCGCCGCCACAAAACCCGAATTGTCCAAAGCTGCAACGCTCACCCTGGCTAGCGTGTCACCTATTAATAAGGCCGCCAAAGGCAATCTTCCAGATCAGTATTTACCGCTCTGGCAATTGTTAAACCAACGCCAGCTTATTGAAGTAAAAGTGGAAGGCAGCTCAATGAGCTATCAAACATTAATCTTAGCCATTGATATACAGCGTGGACTTTTATGGTTGGATGACCTTTTCCCCAATCAACATGCTTTAGAGCTTGGCGATGAGATTAGCCTGCGCCATCATCGCGATGGCGAACAACTCAGTTGTAGCTCGCCTGTTTTGGCGTGGGGTCGCAATTACGGCGCTAATGGCCTAGCGATTATGTTGCCAGATCACCTCTCTTACGCCCCCCGTCGTCAGTTCCGCCGCGCCGATATCAGCAATAAACCCAACTTGAGCCTCAAGCTCAGAGCAATAGGGCAAGATATAACCTATGGCAGCGTGCTTGATCTTTCCATGGGTGGCCTGCGCGCAAGTGTGCCCGGCAATATGCTAGGGCAACTTCGCCACGGGGCACTCTTACCCCTGTGTGAATTTACCCTCAGTGATGAACTGAGCATTCGCTGCAGTGCACGAGTACGTAGCTTCCGCTTGGTGCGCACTCCCCATCGCCACACTCAAGTTAGTATTGAGTTTGTTGATCTCCCCACAGAGCGTGCGCAACAACTGCAACAATTCATCAATAATTTGATTTATCTACAGCAAACCCAAGAATTACAAACTTTACGTAGCGCTTAACACCACCCATTGAATAAAGAGTAACGGGGCGCTCAGCTTAAATCTATAATAAGAACACGAATTGCGTTTATTCGCATTCCATTAAATTTCTTATTGAGCGCGCTATGTTATCGACTACTGAATTAACTGAACTTGATCGCGAATATCTTTGGCACCCTTACACCTCCTTTACCAACCCATCACCCATTTTCCCCGTGCGCCGTGCGCAGGGCGTGCATATTGAGTTAGCGGATGGAAAAAAGCTTATTGACGGCATGTCATCTTGGTGGAGCGTTTTACACGGCTATAATCATCCCGCCATTAATAAAGCCATCACCGATCAACTACACCAATTTGCCCATGTGATGTTTGCCGGTTTTACGCACGAGCCCGCCGCAAAACTTGCAAAGACTTTAGTTGAAATTACACCACCGGGTTTAAATAAAGTTTTCTTTTCTGATTCAGGCTCGGTTGCCGTTGAAGTAGCCTTAAAGATGGCAATTCAATATTGGCACTCACAAGGCGAAGCGCAACGCACAACGTTTTTAGCGCTTAAGAAGGGCTACCACGGCGATACTTTTGGCGCTATGGGTGTGTGTGATCCGCATTCGGGTATGCACCATTTATTTCACCAAAGTATTTCACACCATTTATTTGCCGATGAACCTAGCTGCAAGTTTGGCGAAGATTTTGACGAAAAAAGTTTTGCTAATTTTTCACATCTATTGCAACGCAATCGCCAAAAAATTGCAGCGGTTATTTTAGAGCCCATTGTGCAAGGCGCAGGTGGTATGCGTTTTTATTCGCCGATATTTTTACAGCGCGTGCGCGACCTTTGCGATCAACTTAATGTGTTATTAATTGCCGATGAAATTGCCACTGGCTTTGGCCGCACCGGAAAATTATTTGCCTGTGAACACGCGAATATTAGCCCAGACATTATGTGTGTTGGCAAAGCTCTAACTGGTGGCTACATCACGCTAGCAGCAACACTCTGCAATGACAAAGTGAGCGATGGCATTTGCAAAGGTACGAATAGCGTATTTATGCACGGCCCCACGTTTATGGCCAACCCCCTCGCCTGCGCCGCTGCTAATGCCAGCATTGAGCTACTGCGAAAAATGGACTGGAAAACAAAAGTCAGCCACATTGAACAGCAATTAAAAACCGAGTTGGAACCTTGCCGTAACTTACCCCTTGTAGCCGATGTACGCGTATTAGGTGCTATAGGTGTAGTGGAATTACGTGAACCTGCTAATGTCGCTGAACTACAACCGCAATTTGTAGCCTTGGGGATTTGGGTGCGCCCCTTTGGCAAATTGGTTTACTTAATGCCGCCTTTTATTATTAACGAAAAGGATTTACGTACGCTTACTGCGGGAGTCCACACAGTGCTTGCAAGGCTAATTTAAGTGTGTAACCACTGAGTTAATCCATGAAAAAACTTTTCCTTCTACTGTTACTGAGTTTCAGTAGCAATCTCTTAGCGGAAGCTGCACCAGCTGGCATGGTGTATCGCTATTGGGATTGGGGGAAAACGCCTAAGCGAGATGATTATC
>CAUOQW010000076.1:0-7984 GCA_963506825.1 uncultured Cellvibrio sp. | reverse complement strand
TCACTCGCACAAAAATTGTATGCTGAACAGCAAGCAGCGGGCGCACAAGGTGCTCAACCAGCTGGCGGTTCACAACAAGCAGAAGATGACGGTGTAGTAGATGCTGAGTTTGAAGAAGTAAAAGATAAGTAATGCCCTAACTGCCTCCTTTTTTCAGTAGGAGGAGAAGAAAAAACAAATGCGGGCTTGCCCGCATTTGTCGTGTAAGAAGCACTTGAAAATTTACTGCTAAATATTTTTATGTTAGCAATAACTACGCAATATGGGAGTCGTCATCCTCATAGAGGATTCAGTGGCCTAAAAAATAAAGGCGCTATATTCACTTCGGGAATGATGATTAGCAATTGCATTTATAATTTGGTTTTATTATGGCAAAACGCGACTATTACGAAGTGCTCGGCGTCTCTAAGGACGTAGATGCAGCTGATTTGAAAAAAGCTTATCGCCGCGAGGCAATGAAACATCACCCAGATAGAAATCCGGATGATCCTAAAGCTGAAGAAAAATTCAAAGAAGCGAATGAAGCCTACGAGGTGCTCTCAGACGATCAAAAACGCGCAGCCTATGATCGCTTTGGTCACGCCGGTGTCGATGGTCAATCTGGCATGGGCGGCGGCGGTGGTCACAGCAACTTCAGCGATATTTTCGGTGATGTCTTTGGCGATATTTTTGGTGGCGGCGGTGGCCGTCGCGGTGGTCCAAGTCGCGGGTCAGATTTGCGCTACAACCTCGAATTAAATTTAGAAGAAGCCGTAAAAGGCACCAGTACACAAATCAAAGTTCCCACCTTAGTTTCGTGCAAAACCTGTAGTGGCTCTGGCGCAAAAGCGGGCAGCAAACCTGTCACATGTACCACCTGTGCCGGTCACGGCCAAGTGCGTATGCAACAAGGTTTTTTCTCGGTGCAGCAAACTTGCCCCAATTGTCGCGGGCGCGGCACTATCATTGCTGATCCCTGTAAATCCTGTCACGGCCAAGGCCGCGTAGAAGAAACCAAAACGTTACAAGTTAAAGTGCCTGCGGGTGTAGATACTGGGGATCGTATTCGTTTAAGCGGTGAAGGCGAAGCTGGCGATGCCGGTGGCCCCAGCGGCGATTTATATGTGCAAGTGCACGTGCGTGATCACGCCATCTTCAAACGCGAAGGCGCGGATTTGTATTGCGAAGTACCCATCGATTTTGTGGACGCAGCACTCGGCGGCGAATTGGAAGTGCCAACGCTAGATGGTCGTGTGAAATTAAAAGTCCCCGCAGAAACACAAACCGGCAAACTCTTTAAATTGCGCGGTAAAGGTGTAACGCCAGTACGCGGCGGCGGCGTAGGGGATTTGCTTTGTCGCGTGGTGGTGGAGACTCCAGTGAGTCTCACTAACAAACAAAAAGAAATGCTACGAGATTTCCAGGCGAGTATGAAAGGCGGAAAATTCTCGCCCAAGCAGTCGAGTTGGCTGGATGGGGTTAAGAAATTTTTTAATGATTAATTAATTGTTAAATAAAGAGCGGGCTGATTGAGAAATCAGCCCGTTTTTTTATTTCTTATAAAGTACACCACAATAAAAAAGGCCGATCAAATGATCGGCCTTTGCATGTGCGTCAAACGAAAAATTATTTGCGCTTACGTGAAATGCCAAGACCTAATAAACCTAGACCTAAAAGGATGAATGTTGAAGGCTCAGGTACTGAAGATGAGGTGCCAGAACCATAGGTAAGGTTATCAAGAAGCATGAATGCGTTGGTTTGATCAAGGGTAAAGCTGGTCAAGGCAACGCTGGAGATAACACCAAAAAAGCCTGAGCTTGTAGGTGCGGTAAAACCGTTAAGTATGGGTTGGGTACCGTAGTTGCAGCAGGTTGGGTTTGCATAGTCAAAACCAAAACCGTTTACCGCCAAAGAAAATGTGAAGGTGTCTTGACCTACGTAGTTCCATAGGTATGAAGAGTCAAAACCAATGCTTGAATTGTCACCACAACCGCCGTGGTCAACACAGCCGTACATTTGTGGTGTTGATATGGTGTAACCAGGACGTGAGGTTTCACCTGAATGAAAGTATTGTGGGATGCCATTCAATGAATCTACAGTGAATGAAGCTAATGCAGTCTCGAAAGCTGTGCGATCTGTGTAAGTTACTATGGTGGCAGAAGCCAAGCCGCTGAAAATGGTGGTGGCGGCAAAAATAACGCCTAAAATGCAATTTTTATAAGAGGTACGCATGTTCAGTGTTCTCGTTAAGTTGTGCTGAAATTAGCGATGCCAATAAAGCACTTTATATGCCAAATTTAAATTATCGATATATATCAATGGATTCTTACTCTAATATGATCTTAACGTTGAGTGTCATGATAAAAAAATCGACATTTTTGTGATGTGGTTCTCATTTTGTGTGTGATGCGTGTCTTTTTTTGTTGGGATGATGTTTTTTTCGCAAAAGTCGCCCGAATAGAGATCAAATTATATTTTAGACGACAAATTACCTATTTCTTTGTGTAAAAAATTTCGACAGCGTGGGTTTTTTCTAACAGAACGGTAACCAGATGGCTGTTATTGCTAGTTGCTTTAAACCGGAAATCTTATGCATCAAATAATGTTTGATTTGGATGGCACTTTAATTCAATCCTATGATCTCGATGGAGAGTGTCTTGCGCTCGCAGTATCGAGTGTACTTGGTGTGTCTATAAATACTGATTGGTCTAGTTATGCACAAGTTACCGATTCAGGAATTCTAAATGAGGTCTTAGGATCCTTGGGCTTAGATCATTTAGAGCATGAGAATATTACGCAAAATGTTAAACGGACTTTTCTTCAGCTTCTGCATCAGCGTCCCGATAATGCTTTTATTCCCGTTAGAGGCGCACAGCAACTGATTGAGCAGTTGAAGTCCAAAGGATGTGTCTTATCAATCGCAACCGGTGGTTGGCGCGACTCGGCTTTATTAAAATTACAGCGTGCTGGTCTGAATATTGATGGAATTGTTTTAGCATCCGCAGATGATCATCATTCAAGAGCAGAAATTATGAAACTGGCAGCAAGCCGCGCTGGCTATGTGAATCATAAGTTGATCAGCTATTTTGGTGATGGCATTTGGGATAAAAATGCCGCAGAGGCGTTGGGGTATAATTTTATTTTGGTGGGCGAAAGATTCAAACACGATAAAACTTGCCCGCACTTTTGCGACTTCAATTTTAACCTACTTAATTTATAGCAGAGCCCATTAAGCTAGGCACCTCCTTGTCATTTCATTCTCCTTTTTCCAGATTGCTATGCCGCGTGAATGGCGGTTAGAGTGATATTTCGAAGCTGATTAGTTTACGGATGACGACTCCTTTTTAATACGCGTTAAATTCCGCACAGACTTCCACCAAGTAATCTATATCGTCATAGAATCATTCCCAATTTTTTGTTGGAATCTATGACCTTCGCAAAATTTGATTATTCTCTGCATTACAAAAAATTAAATCTGCGTGAACAGCCCGAGTTGTATCGAACAGGTGTGGGCGAGCAAGGTGTGTTGCTGGTTGAACCCTATAAAAGTGAAATTCTACCTTTCTGGCGATTTAAAACGCCGGAGATAGCAAAAGAGTCTGCTGCAAAAATCTATAAGCTATTTTTGAGTTACAAAAAAGAAAAGGATTTTGTGGGGATGGATATGGCGCGCAAGTTTTTACAAATGGGTTACACGCGCAGCCGCCGTTATGCCAACCATAAAAGCGGTAAAAAATATGATGGGCCAGTTCCCGACGATAAGAAAGGTCAAAGTGGTGCGCATGGGCGAGAGGAGCTTCCAAAAATAATCGATGAAGTAAAAGCAGAATCCGCGAATATCTTTTATGTTGTTTGGCAAAAGGCCAAGAACGATAAAACCTATCAAAGGCTGCTAAATGAACATAAGGATTTTTATCGGATGGATAATCCATAAGTTTGTAACCTTAATCCGCCTAAAACAGTCATCCGCATGCAGCCAGTTGCAGCTTGATTGATCCCTCCAATTGAGCTCTACGGACTCGCGCACTTTTTTGAAGTCTTATACAAGACAGCACGCCTTGTGTTTTTTGTGCACCATTATGAAGCTGTAAAAAACCTTGGTTTTTAATGGCTTTATATTATTGGCGACCCATAAGTGTGCAAAATAGTATTTTTCTCTGTTGTATCTTTCCTTTCTAGAGTATTAGAAAAATAAAAAAATAGAGCCGATTTTTTATTGAATAAAAGATCGGCTAAAAAATATTTTTGCCTTGATGTGGTGCTTATAGCAGTGATCTCGCACCAAATTGGTAGTTTGATTTTTCTTTTGAAGGTTCGTGCGGAGGCGGGGTTGGCTTGTTCTCAGTATTGAGCTGCGTGCCTAATGCGGTTAACACAGATTGCTGATGGGGTGTAAGAGTGGCAACCAAACGTTTTCTTTCGCTCGCAATTTTTTCGTGGTTAATCATCGCGGCATTGAGCAAAGCCGCTATATTCAAGGCTTTGCGGGTAATGCGAACTCTAATGGTGAGTTCAGTTTCAAACAACATCGCTAATTGGGAAGTTATGTTGACTTGTTCGGGAGTCAACATTAATACATCTATATCCATCTCGTGCCTCATGTAAAAAACATTTATAGTTGAGGAGCGCCTGCTATTTTTTCTCTCTTTTAAAATAGCGCAACATCTACAAGCACGAACTGAACCATAATAATTTGGGGTGTCACCAAGTGTTAAAAATGGACAGCTAACTATTTTCTACATGCTCCTCCACAATCTCTGCTAACAGCTTCAATCCCTTTTTCATATTTTCTGCATTCGCATGGCTAAAATTAAGTCGCATAGTCCCAAACTTGGGTGTGCTGCTCGAGGGATAAAATGCTTCGCCCGGCATAAAAGCCACGCCGCGTTCTAACGCGATTTTTAACAGCGGGCGGGTGTCAATTGCGTTGCGTAATTGCAGCCAAAAAAATAATCCACCGGCGGGTGTTTCCCAATCGGCTAAATGGCCGAACGTATTTTTAAGTGCGTCACTCATCGCATCGCGTTTGTGTTTATAGGTGCTGCGCAAGTGCGCTAAATCTTCGTTACGATTTTTACTCGCTAACCAATTTGCTACGCGAATTTGGCCGGGGCGGTTGGTGTGTAAATCGCCCGCTTGTTTTAACCGCAGCAAATGCGGAAATAAATCCTTGGATGCCGTTAAAAATCCCACGCGCCAGCCCGGCCAAAGCGTTTTAGAAAAACTGCCTAAATATATCCAAGGTGCGCGTTTTAATAGGCTGCAAATTGGCGTGCGGTCTACTGCGTCGTACATCAATTCGCGGTAGGGTTCGTCTTCAATTAATGGCAAACCGTAATGATCCAGCACTTCGGCAACAGCGCGGCGATTGGCGGCCCTGTAGCAGTGGCCGGAGGGGTTTTGAAAGGTGGGGATTAGATAAATCGCGCGCGGTTTATGGGTTTCTATCATCTCCACCAAGAGTGCCGGGTCTATGCCTTCATCGGTGAGCGGTAAGCCTATGCAATCTGCGCCGAACAGCTGAAAGGCTTGTAACGCCGCTAGATAAGTCGGCGCTTCGCAGAGCATGGGTGTGCCTGGGTCAACAAATAATTTTGCGGTCAGGTCTATGCCCTGCTGCGAGCCGGAAAGTACCAAAGTCTGCTCGGCGGATACCGGCAGGCCAGATTCTGCTAGCCAATCGGCTAAGCGTGCACGCAGTAGCGGTTCGCCTTCGCTTTGCCCATATTGCTGAAACACTGGGCTGAGCCAATCGTGCGATATGTCTGAGTCATGTAGAATCGGCATGGCGTCTGCGCTGGGCAGGCCGCCTGCGAATGAAATCATGCCCGGCGCTTGCGCGGCAGCGAGGATTTCGCGAACCAAGGACGATGTTAAGCGTGAAATGCGTTCAGACAGTTGTGGGGCGGGGTGCATGGCAGTCTCGTGATATTTAAATAGGTCATGTTTATTGACCTATAATTCTCCTTAAGAAGATAAAAGTCAATATGGTTGACCAATTAAGTCCTAGTCGTGAAGCCGAGTTAAACCAGGCTTTGGAGCTATTCCACTTCGCCTTTCGTGCTTTTACCGCCAAGCCAGATCAATTGCTGGAAGCGCGCGGTTTGCAGCGCGTTCACCATCGCATTCTTTATTTTGTAGGTCGCAACCCGGAAATTCGGGTGAGTGGATTGCTCGGAATTTTAGGTGTGACCAAGCAAGCCCTGCATGCGCCATTGCGCCAATTAATTGCGATGAATTTAATTCAGGATTCACCCGATGCCAGCGACAAGCGCGGTAAATGTTTAGCGCTCACCGCCGAAGGTGCAAAGTTAGAAGCGGCTTTAAGTGGTGCGCAACGCAAATTGTTGGCGAGCGTTTTTGAGCAGGCGGGTGCGGAGGGTGAATCTGCATGGCGTGTGGTTATGGATCAACTAGCGGGGCAGTTGCCTAAATAAAATATCGTCTAATGACGTTTAATTCCTTGTAAACGTGACAAAAGTAATCATTCACCGCTTGTCTTTATTCCTCGTTTGGCATTCAGTTTAAATTCATTCCTGATTGTTAAAGTTCGCTTCAATACATTTTTGTTGCAAAGATGTATCCCTGAACTCTTAATCTATCAAGGAAACTAATTATGAAAAAGCAATTTTTATTGGCATGTGCTTTGGGGGCGTTCACATTACCTACAATGGCGGATAACTTTTATATCTTTGGTGATGTAGGCCAAGGCAAGTTTGAGCTTGACGGCAGTAACGATTCAAAACTCAGTAAAACCGATACAACTTTTTCTATTGGTGCCGGTTATGATTTTAATAAATTTTTAGCGGTTGAAGTAGCTTATCGCGATTTGGGCGAGGCTGTTGAGCGCGGTAGCGATTTTAATGGTGTGGATGATTACGACTATGTTGATAAAATAGGCATCACTGCTTTGCAGGCGTCGGTTGTTGGTAAATTGCCTATTAGCGAGGTTTTTAATGTTTATGGCCGTGTGGGTTTAGCAAGTTTAGATGCAGAATACAGCAGTAGAGAGTTTTATGAGGATGGAGATAATCCGGATCCTTTTTCTGATTCTGAATCAAAAACCAGAGCGCTATTTGGTATAGGCGCAAGTTTTGATGTGACTTCGCAACTTGCTGTACGTGCGGAATACAATCAGTATGCAAAATGGGATGACCTTAAACTATCGGCCTTGACTGTAGGTGCGGTTTATAAATTCTGATTTTTGTAATTGCGCTCTATCAAAACTCCCGTGCGAAAGTTCGGGAGTTTTTTATTATAAATCTTTCTGTTTTAGTAAATAATTTTTGTATTTATAGTCCAGCCCTTTGAGTGATGGGTTTTTAAGCTCAAATACCCGGCGTTCCGGAATTTTAGAGAATTGAATATCATCTGCATAAAACTCAAATAGCAATCGTTTTAGTGAGCCGTCAGCGTGGGCCATTTGTAGGCCTTCTTCGATACGCGCTTTTAATTCTTTATTGGTTTCATTGAGATAAAAATAGCGTGGCAGCGGATAAAATAGCGCAAAGCTTTCGTCATAACTTAAATTGCTTAAATTTTTATAATCCGTGTACTCATTTTTTAATTCGTTAATACCCCTGCAAAATAAATCGGCGCGGCGTGCTGGAATCATTTTAAATAAACCGTCGTAACTGTTAGATTCAATGACTTTAAAACCGTTGTAACGCAAGATTTTTGTATCCGGCCAGCCCATGCCCTGCACAATGCTAAAACGTTTTAAATCCTCAATATGTTTAACCTTTTCAAGTTCATCTTTAATAGCGGGGTTAATAAAACATATGCGATAACTGGTAATGCCTAAGTCAAAGGGGATATCAATAAAAGTGAGCCCATTCCTTGTAAAAATTGCATCGTCATAAACAGATTGTATTATAAGGTTGGGGAGTACATTGGCGCGTGCCGCTGCGAGCAAACGCTGGGTGTTCATTTGTACCGTGTACTTGAGTTTATAGTTTCCGTATTTGGCGTGAGTTTTATCCAGTGCGAGTTTAATGGCGGCGTT
>CAUOQW010000075.1:0-7985 GCA_963506825.1 uncultured Cellvibrio sp. | reverse complement strand
TCAAAGCGAATGAAATACCCCTCACCCCAGCCCTCTCCCAAAGGGAGAGGGGGCTTAAGTAAGTGCCATGTGGGTTAGTGAATTTTTAATGTGGTGAGGCAAGCAGCATTGTGAAATATATTATTTTGATAGTAGCTTTTTTTTCATCGCTTGCCGCAGCACAAAGCCATGAATTGCCACTTATGCCTTACCCGCAACAAGTCACTCAAGAACAAGGGCAGTTGCGCTTGCCGCAGACACTTGTTTTTTCTGTTGAAGGTTTTGATCTTTCAAAATTACTATTTGCACTCGATAACTTTGATACACGAATAACACTGCAAACCGGTATTGATATTAAATTGAAAGTGGATGACGCTGAGCATTCGGGCTTCTTGAATATTGCTCTTGGCAATCAACAACTAAACAAAAATCCCGCAAAAAAATTTACATCCCTTGATGATATTGATGAGTCATATCACTTAAACATTACCAAAAAATCTATAAACCTGACCGCACAAAGCTATGAAGGCGTTTTACACGGATTAGAAACCCTGCTGCAATTAATCGGCGAGCAAAAGAAAACCATTAAATTACCCTTAGTAGACATTAAAGATTACCCCCGTTTTAAATGGCGTGGCTTACTGCTAGACACATCGCGTCACTTTTTTTCAGTCGCCACCATCAAACGTCAACTTGATTTAATGGCCGCTGCAAAACTGAATATTTTTCACTGGCATTTAACCGATGATCAAGGCTGGCGAATTGAATTACAGTCTTTCCCCAAATTGCACCAGCTGGCCTCAGACGGCGAATACTACACACAGCAGGATATTCGCGAAGTGGTTGCCTATGCAAAGGAACGCGGTATTCACGTATTGCCTGAAATTGATATGCCCGGCCACGCCAGCGCCATTGCGGTTGCCTACCCTGCATTATTATCGGGCCCAGGGCCTTACACAGTAGAAACTCGCTGGGGCGTACACAGCCCGACTTTAAATCCCGCCAATGAAGATGTGTATATTTTTGCCGATAAGGTTTTTGCAGAACTAACCAGTCTCTTTCCGTTTGAATATATTCATATTGGTGGCGATGAAGTACACCCTGACGAGTGGAATAAGAGCCCAAGCATTCAGCAATTTATGCGCGATAAAAAATTATCGTCACCGCAGGATTTACAAGCTTACTTTAATCAACGATTAGTCAGCATTCTGGAAAAGCACCAACGTAAAATGATTGGTTGGGATGAAATTCAGCACCCACAATTACCCAAGGATATTGTAGTGCAATCCTGGCGCGGGCCAGATGCCGTAAGCGATGCGGTAAGCCACGGCTTTCGCGCACTCTTATCAACAGGCTATTATCTCGATCAAGCCCAACCCGCTGTCTATCACTATCGCAACGATCCTATACCGTCTGCACCCATGGAAACTTACTCATTAGCAGAAAATGAAACGGCCAAATCATGGTCATTTAGTTTTGCGCGCAAACGCGGCGCACCCGTTACAGGTTCATTCACGTTTATTTATTCAGATAACAAAGTGCAACGTGGATTTATTGATTTTAAAGATAAATCTCGCCGTGAAATTTACAACATAAAATCCCGTGAAAACCTGACGCAGTTTTCAGTAGCTAGCTTGACTCAATTTTCGGTGGATAGCTGGATGGGCGTTGTAACTTTTAGCATTCCCACTCAAGCAACATCATTTAGCAATCACGTATTGGTTGCCAACGCAACCTATGAGCTACACGCGCAAGCCTTAACGGAAATACCAAAAGCAGTAATTGCACCGCAACTAAGCGCAGCACAGCAAGCATTAATATTGGGTGGTGAAGCGGCGCTCTGGGCAGAAATTGTGGATGAATCTGTTATTGATTTACGGCTGTGGCCACGGGCATTTGTGGTGGCAGAACGCTTGTGGTCTGCAGCAGACAAGCGCGATGAAGACAGTATGTACAAACGCATGAGCCAAATTGAAAACACCGCAATTAAATCGGTGAACTTGCAATCCAAGTATCAAAGTGAGGCGCTATTTAAAAAGTTAGTGGGCGGCGACAACACCAAGCCCCTGGAGATTCTTGCGCAAGCCGTTGAGCAAGCGCAATACTATCACCGCCAACACGAAAAAATGGTGCATGCAAGCTACTCCAAAAAAGACCCTCTGGATCAATTTGTCGATGCCCTACCCGCTGAAAATTTTTATACCCGCGAGCTGGATCAGCTTGTTTCTATTTGGTTAGCCAGCCCAAATAACACAAACACTCAGAAAAAAATTCTGGCTATTTTTTCCAGTTGGCAAGCTAACTCGCCTAACTTAAAGAAGCTTATTAACGCTAACGCCCATTTAAAAACACTTGCACCGACAGCAACAAGAGTTGAAGCCATCGCAAATTTGGGGAGCTTATTGGTTAACAGAATTGGATCGAAAAAAGCACTAACACCAGAAGAAGTCTCACAGGCGCAACAAACTCTTAGCGCCGCAAAAACATTAGAAAATGAAATGATTATTTCAGCGGCCTACCCAGTGGAGAAATTATTGGATGCCGCGCAGCAATCCATCCTAGTCACCGCTAACGCGGACTAAGATGGATTGCACATTACCCTTATTTGGCTTTTACGCTATTGCGAGCAATATCAATATCCGCTTTTACCTCATCGCGAATTAATGCCCAGTGGAACAGATTGTTTTTGTTTTCATCGTAGGAATTATGGTTGTAATGAGTCAAGGGCATATCGCGATAGATGGGCCTTGTGATGCGAATGACCTCGTCCCAATAAGCCAATGCTTGCTCTAAGTGTTTAATCGCTTGACGCTGTTGTTCTGGGTCGCCAGAAAGCCTGAATTTTTTAAGTGCTACAGCACCTTTTAGTTTTTCGGCGAGATGCAATCCAAGATTCGCCCAGGTTTTTACGTCAGCCACTTCGTACATAAGGCTTGCATTGCCTTTGGACTCTATTCCATTGACGAGTTGCAACGCTTGATTGTTATCGCGCTCTAACATAGCGGCCAGTAGCGGTGGCGTTACTTTGTCTGTAGAAAAATTCGTACCTGCGGCTGTTTTTTCAACGTAATCACCAACAGAAACATATTCGCTGGCCATGGTGGGTTGTTTGATGAGCTGATCAACCGAAATATATTTTGTAGTCTCGCCCTGCAATGCCAAAAAGCCTTCGCTGTATAACATGAAATCCCACGTTGAATCATAGAGGGATGCTAAACGTAATTGCGTGTTGGAAGACAAGGCATAGGCTTGTAATAAATTATCGCCTTTGGTTCCAAAGCGGCGATTAAATTCAGATTGGAATACGCGGTCTGGTGTGCTGGCGTCATACAGTAAACGCCCCCACAATTTGTAAAATAACCACTGACGTTGAAACGCCCACTTCCAATCCACAGGGTCTTTAACCGCCGTGAAATAATCTAGCGCGGGGATATAAGTTTCAGAGCCAATAAAATATCCGCCAACGTAATTTTGATGCCCATTTAGCTTAATGTGGCTACGGATAAATTCGGGCACGCCCCAGCGCAATGCAAAGAAGTCTTCGTTTCTCACTTGCCACACAACTTTGTAATTTTTAGGCTGGGGAACAAAGTAAGTATCACCCAGTTTGCCGCCGTGTACTTTTTCTAATTTGGGTGTGGAATGGCCATGCGACCAATTGAATTTCATTTCAACCCAAATAGGGCCTGCAAAACGATCTTCCAATTTTTCCATTGCAGCGCGCGTAACTTGTTCAACGTTTTTACTCACACCGGGGTCTGACGATAAGCCCGATGAAAAAGGAACGCGATGTATAAGCTTCACCGGCCGCTTGGCTTCCAGCATTCCCGCAATTAACACATCATCCATCCACTGTTGGCGTTGCAGCGGTGTCATTTCGGCCATACCTTCGCCGTGCGAAATACCTACGCCATCTAGATCAGGATATTCTTCCAAGACTTGCTTAACGCTTTCACGCAAATAACGACGCACAATTTCAGAGGTATCACCCGCAACATAGTAATGTGGATAGAAATTTTTCTTGGCTACACCGTGCGCCTCTGCAAATTGCGGGCTGACAAAAATACTCCAATGCACGATATAGGTATCCAACCCACGCTCTTTCGCCATTTTAAAAATACCGCGATACAGCTTTTGCCATTCAGCCAATTCTTTTTCTGACCACGGGCTCGCTTCAGGAAAATTCTTTGGCATCACCATAAAGGTGTAAGGATTCAAATTCCATAAACTGACAACATTGAAACGGTTTTCCACCATCATGTCTAAAAACGCTTCCCAATATTTCAGGTCGCGAACGGTTGGCGTATGTTGTGTGAGCGCTGTACTGGCTCGGTAGGTTTCCCACGGCAAATTATGTTTAATACCGCGAAACTCAAGCTGCGGCGTTTGGTTCTCGGCGGTCACTTTCCCTAAAGCAATATGATTGCGTAATTGCTCTGCCAGCGCCAAAGCGCCGTAAATCATGCCGCGATTGTCGCCACCCAGAACGGTGATGATTTTGCCCTGAGGAATAATAGAAAAAGCTTCGGGTTTTAATCGTTCGGGGTGGGTAGAAAGACTGATTAAATAATCATATCCCACGTGTTTTTTTTGTAATTCGTGGCCTTCGCTTTTGAGTGTTTCACTCAGTTTGCGCGCCGCGTAGCTCGCCTGAGGCGAAGACTCGTCGTAAACAATGGCTACTTTTTCAGCCCAAGCCGTATTGATCAAACTACCGCTAATAAGGATGAACAAAAATAATGTTATCTTCATGTTATTTCTCTACCTCAGTAAACTTCTATCAGTAATAAGTTTTATCAACAATAAACTTTTATCAATCTTATAGGGCTTTAACACATCGCAGAATGTGCGTTGGGTCACCAAGCAAGCGGCAGTCTATAACTGCAGCGCCCCATTCAGCAGTCTACTTTACAAAATAAAACAGGGCGCCAAAAATCCCATTTAAGGATATTTCGACACCACTTGCATGAATTGAGCGAACGCGCCCATAATTTAGTGCCCACCTCCACTCAAAAGGAACCCTCTTATGAAAACCTTAATTGAACCCTATTTATTTTTCAGCGGACGCTGCGAAGAAGCACTGGCGTTTTACAGCACAGTATTAGGCGCAGAAGTAGCCTATATGATGCGCTACAGCGATAGCCCGGAAGCCACACCGCCGGGAATGCTAGCGCCGGGCTTTGAAAATAAAATAATGCACGCTACTTTCACTATCGGTGGCAACACACTTATGGCATCGGATGGCTGCGATGAGAACACAAGCTTCAGCGGCTTTAAGCTTTCGCTCTCACTGCCAACCCAAGCAGAAACAGAACGCGTATTTAATTTATTAGCCGAAGGCGGCTGCATAGAAATGCCACTCGCAAAAACCTTTTGGTCACCAAGCTTCGGCATGCTTACAGATCGTTTTGGGCTGGGGTGGATGATCAGTATTGAGGATGAGCAGGGGTAACTTTAATAAATCCAGATGATTTTTTAGCAATTAAAAAGCAGATTAAATTTTTAATCTGCTTTTTGCTTTAACACTTGCGCCCCTCAATCTCTGCATTCAGAGAGTCATATAACAACCAGTTCGCCGCAGTATGAATAACCTCATTAGGCTGGCGACGGGTTTTGCCTTTAAGCGCACACTCCCAAATCACCAATACTTTCCAGCCTTTTCTAATACACGCATCAATATTAGATTGATCACGCAATCTATTAGTTTGAATTTTTTCTGCCAAAACTCTGGCCGCGTTGTTGGCCAATGAAATATATGGCAATGATGCCCATGCCAAAAACAACCGTTTACGGAAACCACCGCACAGTGACGAGAAAAACCAAATCGAGTTTTCCAAGAAAATTTTTATTATGTATCCGATAACGATATCTAAGATGATGCAATCCTTTACGAATCATCATTTCTGGCGAAGTATTTTTACTATTTATACTTGCCATAAGTTTTGATCTGGCATGTATATTAAGTGAATCCATTATGTAGATCTCAAATATTACTAAACCGGCATCTGAATAATTGGAGGATTTACAATTTCTTGCAAATTTAGACTTGTAATCTCTCTTATTTTTCTCTTATAAAGATGAATTCCTTCTCTAGTTTTAAGAAACCAATCACTATCAAAATTTACGTTAACTTTAGGACTAATCAGAGAAATGGCCCCAGAAACAATATCGTATGTAGGATAAGCATGAGCCAATATATTTCTTTTTGAAATAATATTCGTATCAAAACCACTTATGGTAAATCCAACAGCATCCAAATTGGTTTTTATAGCTGCATCCTTCTTTCCTGCGCTTATTACCAACTCATAAACAAACTTTAATTTTGTATAGAATGAAAATGACTCTCCGCCCTTATTTAAAATCGTTTCCCTAAAATATTCACCTTCATTTTTAAAACATTTTACTATTAGATCTTCCATCATATTTTCTAAATCAATAAATTCAGACAAAAGCAATCCTCGCATGAAAGCAGGATGCTTATACTTCCTAAAAGATTGTTCTGCAATTTCACTACAAGTATCGATGACTCCATTCCTATGAGAAACATGCAAGAAATGTTTATCAGCCTGTAATACTGCTAAATTACTAGAATCTTCTGAATAGAAAAGAACATTTGCAAAACACCTACTCTGCCTTAGCGATTTAATAAACTCTTCACCCCGAGTTCCTCTAGGCAAATTGCAATCAACGAGAATAAGATCCGCGTAAACCACAGGCAGTGCACCATATAAATGGAATAGGATATTTTGCCGAGATATTGAAAAACGGGTTTATTGAGTAATGCACTTGTCTGAGCATTGTTATAACCCAAGGCCAAAATCAATAAACTGAAGCAGGGAATAATGAGCAAATCATTTAAACGCAGATGGAAAATCATCACTACTGCAAAAATAAGCGCAACAACTACCCAATCGCTTGCCAACCACGCGTTCATTTTTTCGCGCAGAAATAGCTGATAAAACACTAACCCAATATTAAACTCAAACAAGCAACGCAAAAAACCGTAATTGAAGGTGATGTCTAAATTTTTCTCAGGCAAATAAAACACCAAAGCGACAAGCGCTAGAAATGTACCTAGTGCATAAATAAGCGATGTTCTGAGGCTAGATTTCGCGAGCCAAATAATGCAAGGAATGCTGAGCACATAAGTCCACCATTCTGCTGCTATAGACCAAGACACCATATTCCAGGATAAATACACGTGCTGATTCATGGCTTGCGTGAGCAGTAGATTGCTAGGCACCGCTGACCATGCGAAATAAGTTGTCCAACTGCCATCGATAACCGCAGGGTAGTAAGCCGCAATAATCGGCGTGAGCACCATCAATATACCCAAAGTAAAAAGATGCAACGGATAAATGCGTGCAAAGCGCGCCCACAAATACTTGGTTACGGCAGCTTTACCTGGGCGGGAACTTAATTGTTGTGAATAGGCATGGGCGATTACGAAACCGCTGAGCAGAAAGAAAAAATCAACCCACAGATAGCCTTTGGAAAATAACCCCGTTTGATCGCGCGGTAGGAGTGCACCAAAGTCGCGATAGAACAAACTCACATCAATATGAAATAACATGACCCAAATTGCGGCTATACCGCGCATGGGCGTTAGGCAATGGATTTGACGAGTAGACGCGACAAAAGACGTAACAGCAGTGTTCATAGTTATTATTTTCAGCAGGATTATAGTAGATAAAAAATTGGCGTTCTTAGAGCACTAAGAGCGCCAAATTACTGATATTTTTTAGCTTGTAGAATTTATAACTCTATGACCCAAATGGTGCTTACTTAAGATTTTATATTCCTTCTCCCTTTGGGAGAAGGCGAGGATGAGGGCGCTTTTTCATAGAAACCATGTCAAAGCGAATGAGAAACCCTCACCCCAGCCCTCTCCCAAAGGGAGAGGGGGCTTAAGTAAGTGCCATTCCTCTATGACCCTACAACTCTATAACTACAGGCGTCATAGCTTTTAAGTCCAGCCCCTTTGATAAATCCAATGTCTCACCCGT
>CAUOQW010000074.1:0-8015 GCA_963506825.1 uncultured Cellvibrio sp. | reverse complement strand
GAAATAAAATTGATCGAAATGTAAATTTATTTCAAAGGGAATATTTCTCTTGTCTGTGTGGTGATAAAAAGTACCTTGGAGGCGTTTATTAAAAGTATCCACAGCGATTAATTGATAATCTTTAGTTTCATACTCTTTATCATTAATCTTGAATTTTCCGTACTGGGGGCCGCTAAAGGATATGCTGAGCTTTGAGCCTGGTTTTATATCTAAGCCTTTCTGATTGGCGGTCACGGTTTGAAAATTTAGATCCAAGTTGGAATTGGGTAGGCCTTTTGCCATCATTTCCAGTGTGTTATCGGTAAGTTGAAAATTGCCGGTGTGGGTGTAGTGCAACAAACCCGTGACGCTATGGATTTGCTTTATATCCAGCTCAAAAGTACCAGACGTAGGTGTTAAATAAGTGAGTTGCGTTTTAATATTAACTTCAATATTCGCACCATTTTGTGGAAACTTTAATTGCTGAACAACTTCGCCTTTGTTATCCACAATGGCGTATTGATAATCTGAGTTCCACGCAAAGCCATTGTATTCGCGGGCGTCGGTAAATACTTTGTCGCCGATAAAATGGTATTTGAAATTACCGTCGGTTAAAACGCGCGGATCTGAGCCGCTAATGATGGCGGTTTTATTAATTTCAAAGGCGAGTGCAGTTCCCTGCAAACTGACGGGCGCACTAATGTTTGTACTTTGATTGGTGGCGTTTTGTTTTTTATTTGAATCGGCATTATTGCTGGTGCAACTCGACAAGAACAATAAAAAAGCAGTGGCTAGTAAACCAAAGTGACATTGAATTAATTTGTTCACGATATCTCCATTAAGTGTGATTTTAAAAATGCTGAGCCATATGACCCTAGCTTAGCTAGTGTAGGGTGGGACACTGATTTTTGTTGAATTATTTAAACGTTATTTGAACAGCATCAGATTAGATGCATGTATGTAAGGAACAGATTCAGGCTAGTAAAAAATAATGCGGATATGAAGCACAAAAAAATCCCGCAAGCAGCGGGATTCTTCACAATAAGCAAAACTTAAAATGATATTTAGCGCTTGTTTTCCTTCAGCATGACTTCGCGGAAATGCTTGCCCTGCATAGTGGGTTCGTAGTTCCAATCTTTAATCATTTGTGGCGACCAATCTGGGTCGAACACCCAAGCTACCCAACTAATACCTTTGCTCTGCGCATAGTTAGTGATGCGTGGGCCGTAACTGCCATCGTCAATCACGGGAATATGCGCGCCTTTATCGGTTGCCAACTGGTAGCCAATTTCAGTGAGAATCACTGGATATTTTTCGGCAACATAACCCCAATCGCGCTCCCAGTTTTGCTCGAAGGGCGCTTTCACTTTCATGGGATAAGGGTGGCTAACATAAGCAACGTTTTCTTTTTCAATAGGTGCGGTAGCAATGGGTGTTAAATCGTAAGCCCAGTTGAAACCCGCTACTAAAGAAATCGCATTGGGGTTATGCGCTTGAATAATGGTGATGGCTTCTTCGTTAATCGCTTTCCAATCCGCCCAGCTTAAAACGCCGAGTTGCCCGCCGAATACGGTGGGCTCGTTAAAGACTTCGTACATGGCCACTGAATTCACACTTTTGTAGCGTGCTGATACGGTGCGGAAGAAATCAAACGTTTCCGCTTTGGTGGTGTAGTAGCTGTTGTTTTGGTACATCTCAGATTTGAGGTTGCCGATAGAGTGCCAATCCACAATGGCGTACATGCCCAGCTCGTTAATCCATTGCACGGTTTGATCCAGAATCGGCAAGTAACCTTTTTTGCCGCGTTTTTGCCAAGCCGATGGATGCACCGGAATACGTACGATATTCGCGCCCCAAGCTTTGATCACTTCAAAGTGTTTGCGATTGAAGTGACCTTGATTGACGAGCTTATCCGGGTCGGAAATATTTACCCCGCGAAACACCACAACATCGCCTTTGTCGTTGACGAACGTGTTGCCTTTCACTTTTACCAAGGGTAGCTGTTTAGCGATTTTACTTTGATCGAAAGCGGGGATATCAGTGGCGTTCCACCAGCCTTGGCTGTTTTGCCAAGCATCGGCGTGTTTTTGGGCGTCGGTTTTTGCTTCGTCTGCTGCCGTGGCGAAACTGGCTAGGCAGCTGATAAGCGCAATGGAAATACAGTGTTTAAATAGGTTCATATTATTGCTCTTTGATGGGGATAGATATTGACCGCGCTTAAGCATAGTCACCCTCTGAGCCCCAAGAGCCATTTTTAACCCTAATTTACATAGACGTGGCAATTGTGGAGACTATTTCACACACCAAAATGTGGTGGCCTGCTGGGTGTTGTGGATACTGCCAGCGCACATTGAGATCCAACAGGTTCATCCCATAAATACGCTCAGGCTCGGGTTGTTGATATTGTGGGCGCGGGTCTTGTTGCAGAATTTGGCGAATCAAGCCAGTGAGATCAGTTTGTGTTTTTTGATGATAATCGCTGCAAAAGGCGGTGGTTTGATCGCTGAACTGCACAGGTATTAGCTGTGGGGCGGCATCCGCAAAGCTATTGATTGCCGCAGGCACAAGGTCTACGTAGGGTATATAGGGTTTGATATCCACGACGGGGGTGCCATCCAACAGATCAATTCCGCTGAGCTGCAAGAGCAATTTGCCCTCTCGCTCGATAATTCCATCTAATTTCACTACCGATAAGCCAATAGGTGCAGGCCGGGTAGGTGAGCGGGTGGCGAACACCCCAAGGCTTTTATTGCCGCCCAAGCGCGGCGGTTTTATTTTGGGTTTCCACTCGCTGCGGCGGTTTTCGTGAAATACAAACTGAACCCAAATATGGCTACAGCCCTCTAAACCCTCAAACGCGTTGGGGTCGTTATAAGGTGCCAATAATTCCAACTCGGCAGTTGCCAAAGGTGCTAAACCGGGCTGGCGCGGTATGCCGAATTTCTCCTTAAAGCAGGAGTGAATAATGCCTATGGCAGGGAAGGTAAATTCCATGGGATTTGCGGACCTTAAGCGAGAACTTGGCGATTAGTTTAATTCAGCCAAAGGCGGTATGGGTGGTTTTATGGCGATAGCGATGTCGAACTTATTTACACTTTTATGTGACGCAGTTATCGTTATTGGCGTAAAATTCAACGGGGTCACGGTGTTCAATACATGGGCATGAAAACTGCTTATGGGCTACACAGATTATTTACTTATTTCAAAGAGCTCTTTTATGTCGATTAATGTTTTTAAGAAGATAGCGCTTTTCGGCTTTATGGCCGCTTCTGTTTCTGCTTTTGCGGGCCCGTTAAATGATTACAACTTGATTCTGAGCGATGACTTGGCCATCTCCGGCGGCAGCGGTCATATTCACGGTAAAGCCTTTATCGGCGGTGACTTGAGTGGCAGCAACCCTGAGTTTGGCCATGATCTAAATCGCCCGGCCAACAAGAACAATTACACCGTTGAAGTTGCGGGTGATTTGAACGCTGGCAATAGCGCCAAATTTTTTGCTGGTCGCGTGGCTTACGGCGGCGTTAACAATTTGGGCAACAAATACGAATGCCAAGGCGGTTTTGTTAACAACAAGGGTTGCATCGATCAAGTAGGCGGTTTGGATGCCAAAAAGACCGATCTATTTAACCAGTTGACCGCTGAATCCAATTACTACAAAAACTTGGTTAGCACAGGCTTGGTTAAAAACAACGATTTAAACCAAAGCAAATTTATATACAGCGGTGCAGCAACAGATTTGGCGGTGTTTGATATTTCTGGCGCTAGCCTGTTTAACAGCAATGGTTGGGATGCAATCCTGGGCAGCGCTAAAAACATCGTGATTAACGTATCTGGCACCAATATCAATATGACGCACAACGTTAACCTAATGGGTAACTTGGGCAACAGTTCCATTTACGACAATGTGTTGTGGAATTTTTACGAAGCTACCCAGATTACGTTCAACAATCGCTGGGCAGGTTCGGTACTGGCAACTAAGGCGGTGATCGACATTAAAAACAGCGATTTCGACGGTTCCGTTGCTGCTAAATCCTATATTGGCAACGGTCAGATTCACGATTATCACTGGAGCTATGTTCCGCCTAAGACCAACGTGCCTGAGCCCTCTGGCCTGTTGTTAAGCATGTTTGGGTTGGGTTTGATTTTGTTGGGGCGCGCCCGTCGCAAACAATAATTGTTGTTTAAGTGATTCAAACAAAAACCCCGGCTTGAGCCGGGGTTTTTGTTTTGGGCGAACTCATTGCTTAAAGGCTTCTGCGGCGCAGGGTAAGAATGCCTAGCAATCCCAACAGTAATAAAATATAACTGGCTGACTCTGGCAAAATTGTCTTGGTGGTGATGGTGGCAAAATTGACTCCCCACCATTCATCATTGCCTCCTTGGCTAGCTCCCGTATAGCTAAATTTTAGTTGGTTGGGGCCCAGCAATAAGTAGAGGGGAAGATCAATTTGCGTTTCACCGCCCGCCCACGTCACTTGCTGTGAGTTATGTACATCACCAGTTGCCCCATAGGTTGTGGTGAGGCTAGTCCCACCGTTCGGATTAAAGAGAATAGTGTTCCAACCGCCACCGCCCATATTGAATGAGCCCCTAAAAATCTCAGTTCCGTTTAATACCAAGTGGAAAATATCGGTATAAGCATTGTTGTATCCATCAAGACTTTTAGCACCGACCAATTCAAATTCCAGATTGGCTGCTCCACTCGGAGCGTTGAAGTTCCAGATTATTTGCCCCGGGCTGGTCTTTAAGCCTAAAACGCTTAAATCTTCCGTGATTACTGCAGCAAAGCTAGCGCTGGTAAATAATGTCATCATAAAAAATAACGCAACAGCAACCTTACTAAAGACACTTTTCATAGTTCATCCTCGACTTGAATGTTGATATCAGCACGCATTTCTCTCGTGGCTAGTTGTAATGTCTCGCAAAACAGTTAGCGCTAGATGGCTACCTCGCACGCGCTACACAACAATGAGGGGGCCAACTTCGAAAGGATGATGAGAGTGTCACTTGCCCGATGCTGCTTCGGTGCGCTGAGCAACATAGGGCACTTAAATTTATAGGTGGCGTCGCTGTAATTTATAGCGAAGGCGGTTTAGCTAGTGGGGTCTACTCAGGTAATTTTAGGAGCTTAATTTAAAGCCTTAGGCAAATTTGAGTATCTTGGTGGTTTGCACCATCCGCAAGGCAATTTGATTTTGGTTTTTTGCGCTCTGGGCTAAACGTGCGATGGATTCATCAGTTTGGTTTACCGCGCTGACCATTTCTGCCAAGCGATAGCGCATGGTTTCAGCGCGGCTGGATTCGCCTTGCGCCTGTTGTGTGAGTCTGTTGGTGATTTGTTGGATATCCACAACCGCCTGCTGAATGCTGATTAAGGCCGATTCGGCAGCTTCTGATTCCGCCAAACACTGAGCGGCGCTCTCCTGTTCGCGGGTGAGGCCATCGGCGGTTTGGTCAACCGTAAGGCGCAAGTTATTAATCAAACCTTGAATCTCACCGGTGGCCACTTGGGTATCGGCAGAGAGGCGGCGCACTTCATCGGCCACCACCGCAAAACCGCGCCCGTGTTGCCCTGCACGCGCCGCTTCAATAGCGGCATTGAGCGCCAGCAAATTGGTCTGCTCGGCCACGCTTTGAATGGTATCCAGCACTTTGGTGATTTTATCGGCAGCGGCGCGCAGGGCGGCCATGCTCTCGCAGGATTCACTCACCTGACCGGATAAATGTCGCATATTATCGGCCACGGTGACCACGCGACCTTTACCGCTGGCAGCGGTTTCGGCGGCCTGTTCAACCTGCTTGGCGACCACCCCTAGCTGCTGGGTCATCTGATTAAAGGCGCTCACCATTTGCGTGGTTTCGCTGTCTACGGCGGTCATTTCATGGCGTTGGCGCGCGGTTTCTACCCGGCACTGCTCGCTGGTCGCGGCGTTTTCGCTGGCGCTGGATACCGAGTGATGTGAGGCCTTGGTCACCTCCGCCAACATTTTGCGCAGCTCGGCAAACAAGCCATTGAGCGCTTGGCTGATATTACCCACCTCATCTTTGTGTTCCACCACAAACTCTACGCTCAGGTCTTTGTGATCACCCACGCGTTGAATTTGCTGCGCCAAGCGGGTAATGGGTTGGGTGATATGGCGCGAGAACACAAAGGCAATGCCCGCTGAAACCGCCGTTAACACCAGCGCGGCGATAATCAGGTTGCGCCAAACCGAGACGGTTAGGTTATTGATAGTGGCGAAGACTTCATCCGGCGTTTGTTGGGTAATAAGCACGAAGTGCTGGTTGCCAATCTGCACGGGTCGCCAAGCGGTAAGCATGGTGCGGCCAAGGTAATCGTGGGTTTCCCCCATACCAGCTTGGCCGGTTGCGAGTGCATTGGTGGCGATGCTCAGCCAGCCGCTAGCTGTTTGCGTGCGCTCTATGTGTGCGATCTGAGCTTGGGGATTTTGTTTACTGATTTGCGCGATAAAGTTTTTATTGTTTTCGTGCATAGGGCGCAGCTCGGTAATCAAGGTGCCGTTTTGAGCGACCAGATAAGCTTCGCCGGTTTTACCCAAACCTAAGGAGGCCCAGTTGAAACCAGCGGTCATAATCTGTGAGAAGCGGCTGGCGGGGATTTCCGCAATCAGAAAACTCATGGGCTTTTCTTTGCTAAACAGGTCGTAAAACACGGGCACGCCTAAGTACACCACTTGCTGCTCAAATTGAAATGGGCTGTGGCTAAACTCGGAAATCATCAGTTCACCGCTAGGGTTCTGCATAAGCGTTTGGGCGAGTTGCGCCAGCTGGCTGGTTTTAAAGGCGCCGTCTTTTAGCGAGCTGATCAACTGCGGGCCTTTGTTGGCGGAGTAAATCACCGTGAGGCTTTGGCTATCCACCAGCATTAAATCGCTCAGACCAAAACGCTTAACCACATCCTGAAAGCTGCTGTGGTAGCGCTTGTACTGCTGGCCGTAAATGGTGCCGTCGCCCGCATCGGCAAGTTCCGCCATTTCGGCTGTGCCTTTTTGCGCCATGTAGTTGGTTTGAATGAGTAGGGCATCCAGCGATAGCCCAGCGAGCCAGTCTTCAATGGGCGCACTTAAACCGTGAGTTTGCGCTTGATACGCCTTGGCGTAATCGTTCTTGTACCACTCCAGCAAACTGGCGCGGGCTTCATCGATACTCGGCGCAGCCACCTCGTAGTGATAGGTATTGTAGGCGCGCACTAGGCCGTAGCCTGCTTCTTGCGTCATACGGTTGTGCGCCAGCGATTGCAGCAGGTCTTTGTAGCTATCGAACTGGGCGCGAACGGCATTTTCGCGGCCTATGGCCACGGCCTGAAATTGCTGTTCAATGGCGGTTTCAAACGCATCTGAACTGTCTGAAATAGCAATCCAACCGGTGGTTCCTGCGGCTAACACCACCACTATGGCGGTCAGCGCAACAGCACCCAGCATTAAACGTGCGGCAATATTCATGTGAATTCCTAAGCGTGAGAAAAACTATCAGCAGCTCAGCTTAGGGTGGGAATGTGACATTTAAGCGACAAACCCGATTGAGCAAATAATATTCAATCGGGTTTGTTTGGAGGGGAATAGCGAGTGACAGAAATGGGTGATTTGGCTGCCAGCCGCTGCGTTTGCACCTGCTTTAGTTTCCAAGTACTGGATTTGAGCTAGATAACTGCTTTAATCAATAAGCATCACAATCATTAACCTGATTGAATTCCCAGCTTCCAGGCATGTATTGAAAGGGGCGGGTCATTGAATAGATTTGGAGGATAAACACTTGAAAAACTATATAAAGACAACACTTTTGCTGGCCATGTGCGGCCTTGTGAGCTGTACCGGGCAAAAAGTTGCGGAGCCAGTTGCAAAGGACAAGGCACCGGCAGTTAGCACCATAAACAAGTTTAAGGCGTACACCCAAAAATTCCCCGAGTCTGCGTTGATTACCCAAAATCATGCGACTGGCCATATTGGGGATTTTTTCTTTACACACTGGAAGGATGCTGGCGCAGCATCCTTAAAAATGAGCAAAGACGGTTCCTT
>CAUOQW010000073.1:0-8016 GCA_963506825.1 uncultured Cellvibrio sp. | reverse complement strand
TATTCGCGGCGTTGTCGGCAAAGATTTAGATGCGGTACTGGCTGAACAAATTGGTCAGGCAATTGGCAGTGAGGCTTTGGATAAAGGTGAGCAAGCGCTAATTGTTGCCCGCGATGGTCGCACTCACAGCCAGGATTTAACAACCGCTTTAATCAAAGGCATTTTGCGCACTGGCTGCAACGTAGTGAATGTAGGTGTAGTACCAACGCCATTAATGTATTTTGCCACCTATCATTTTTCCGATGTGCGCAGTGGGGTTATGGTAACTGCCAGCCACAACCCAGCGGAATATAACGGTTTTAAAGTGGTTATTAATAATAATGCGCTAGCCGATGATGCCGTGATGGAATTGCGTTTGCGCATTTTAAACCAGCGAATTCACCAAGGTGTTGGCGAAGAAAGCTTCCGCGAAATTATTCCGCATTATATTGAACGTATTTTTTCAGATGTCGCCTTGGCGGGCGATGTCTCCATTGTTATTGATGCGGGTAACGCGGTACCAGGCATAGTTGCGCCACAATTATTTGAAGAATTAGGCTGTCAAGTAACGCCGCTTTATTGCGATCTAGATGGCACTTTCCCTAATCACGACCCAGACCCAACGCAAGAGAGCAACTTATTTGCATTGATTGAAAAAGTAAAAGAAGTGAATGCGGATATAGGTGTTGCGTTTGATGGCGACGGCGATCGTCTGGTAGTGGTAACACCCCAAGGCGATATTATTTGGCCAGATCGTTTGTTGATGTTATTTGCCAAAGATATTTTGGCGCGTCACCCCGGCGCTGATGTTTTATTTGACGTGAAATGTTCGCGCCAATTAAATCAAGTGATCAGTGGTTACGGTGGTCGGCCCATTATGTGGAAGACCGGCCACTCACCCATGAAAGCTAAAATGGTAGAAACCGGTGCATTGATCGGCGGCGAATATTCAGGCCATATTTTTATTAAAGATCGTTGGTATGGTTTTGACGATGGCATTTACGCTATGGCACGTTTATTGGAAATCATTACACTACGCGACCAAAATATTGACGATATCTTTTCAGCGTTTCCGCAGATGTTAATTACCCCCGAAATTAAAATCGCCACACCCGATAAATCCAAGTTCGATTTAATTAAAAAATTAACTGAGACGGGTGATTTCCAAAACGGCAATATCACCACCATTGATGGCATTCGTGTGGATTACAGCAAAGGCTGGGGTTTAGTGCGTGCCTCCAATACCTCGCCTGCGTTGACCTTGCGCTTTGAAGCGGAAAGTGAAGAAGCGCTCGCCATCATTCAACAAATTTTCAAACGTGAACTGCTTAAAGTTGATGCAAGCTTATCGTTTAAATTTTAATTTTTTACTGTTATAGAATAGGAACTCCTTATGTCACTCAATCGTGATTCGGCAATGAATATTGCCAATGTATTAACCGAAGCTCTCCCCTACATTCAGCGCTTTACTGGCAAAACGATTGTCGTAAAATTTGGCGGCAACGCAATGGAGGGCGAAGCCTTACAAAACAGTTTTGCGCGCGACATAGTGCTGATGAAATTAGTGGGTATGAACCCCGTAGTAGTGCACGGCGGGGGTCCACAAATTGGCAGCCTCTTGGAAAAGCTCAATATTAAATCTGAATTCGTCAATGGTATGCGCGTTACGGATAGCGCGACTATGGATGTTGTAGAAATGGTTTTGGGCGGCACAGTGAATAAGCAAATTGTAAGCTTGATTAATCGCAACGGCGGCCAAGCTATTGGTTTGACCGGAAAAGATGGTCAATTAATTCGCGCGAAGAAATTAACCGTAACACACAAAACCCCGGAAATGTTGGCGCCTGAAATTTTGGATATTGGCCATGTCGGTGAAGTATCAGGCATTAATACGGCTGTGATTGATATGCTGATCAACAGTGATTTTATTCCGGTAATTGCACCCATAGGTGTGGGTGAAGATGGTTCGTCTTACAACATTAATGCAGATTTAGTTGCAGGAAAAATTGCAGAATATTTAAACGCTGAAAAATTAATGTTGTTAACCAATGTGTCTGGTTTGCAAGATAAGCAAGGCAAAGTGTTAACCGGTTTGAGCACGGCACAGGTTGATGACTTGATTGCAGATGGCACTATTTATGGTGGTATGTTGCCAAAAATTGCCTGTGCCTTGGATGCCGTAAAAGGCGGCTGTACCAGTGCGCATATTATTGATGGTCGTGTTGATCACGCTGTGCTATTGGAGATTTTCACCGACGCTGGTGTGGGTACCTTAATTACCAATAAAGCCAAATAGTTCGACAGAATGACTAGTAGCAAGTGATAGTTTTTTATAAAAGCTTGCTGCTAGTTTTATAGACCATGTTTTATGCGCAGCGGATGCAGGAATAAGCAATGATTAAAACCGGAGTTAAAACTTCTCGCCGCGAGCAAATTTTATCAGCGCTTGCCAAAACCATGGAAGACAGCCCCGGTGAGCGTATCACAACTTCATCGCTTGCAAAATCTGTCGGCGTATCAGAAGCGGCGCTCTATCGCCATTTTCCCAGCAAAACTAAAATGTTTGAAGGTCTCATAGAGTTTATTGAAGACTCGGTGTTTTCGCAGATGACCTTGGTGCTAGCAGAAGAAAAATTGCCGCTAAAGCGTTGCGAATTAATTATTGATGTTTTGCTGAAGTTTGCTGAAGAACACCCAGGTATGTCACGTTTGTTAATTGGTGACGCACTTACGGGTGAAACTGCGCGACTGCGTCAACGCATAGTGCAGTTTTTTGAACGTATAGAAACCCAATTAAAACAACTGTTGCTCGATGCTGAATTACGACAAGATTTTAAACCCAGTTTACCTGCCGTCACCTTAGCGCGTTTTTTGATGGCCTATGCCGATGGTGTTATGGTGCAATTCGTTCGCAGTGAATTTCAAATGTCCCCTAGCACTTACTGGCACGAGCAATGGAGCGCGCTTTCGCCTTTATTGGTAAAAATAGATTTGGTCGAGGCGTAATAAAACCGGCAGTGCCGGTTTTATTGTTTGGGCTTGCTGATTTCAATAAACCTAAGCTTATCTTGCTCATATTTATCGGCAGATTTTTGATACTCTGCTTCACGCTGTTTTATTTGTACATTAAGTTCTTTTTCTTCGGTGCGCAGAGTGGTGATATTTTTTAATATATCACTGGATAAAACTTTACCGCTACGCTCAACACTCGCTGCGTGTGTTTCTTGTGCCTTCAGTTGCGACTTAACGCTAGTAAGATTGGCTTGCAAAATATTAATGGTGTTTTGTAATTCCTGTAGGTTGCGAGTTTTTGCAGACTCTATATCTTGAACCGAGCTGTAAGTTCTGCGCAAGTCCATATCTGTACGCGCCTGCTCTTTAGCGGCTTTGCGTTCATTCGCAATACGCTCAGCTTCAGCCTCTGGCGGTGCGGGCGGAACTACTTTGAGGATCTCTCCACTAATGGTTAAGAGTTCATAGCCATTGCGAATATATTGTGGCGGAATAGTTTGTGACACCACTTTACGACCATCATTGGTGGTATAGCGATAAAACATTTTTTTGTTTACTTGTGCCAGCGCATGGCTGCTTATGGCCATAATAAAGCCACCTATCAGCAAACGTCTTAACACCTGTTGAATAGATCGTTTCATAGCTACCAAGTATATAGAAGGGTTGCAATCAGGTATAACTTATACGGCCATACCTGAACCTCAGCTTAGTCTACGCCATAGTTCGCGCGGTAAGCTTTAATTTTATCCACCATCGTCTGTTGATCGGTCTGGCTTTCAAGATAGTGGATTATATGGTTTAAATTAATGATGCTAACTACTGGAATACCAAAAGATTGTTCAACTTCTTGAATCGCCGATAGCTCACCTTGGCCTTTCTCCTGACGGTTTAAGCCAATTAATACCGCTGCGGGTACTGCACCTGCAGCTTTAATAATAGACATGACTTCACGCACTGCAGTTCCTGCAGTAATAACATCATCAACAATCAGCACCTTACCTTGCAGTGACGCACCAACCAAGATACCACCTTCGCCATGATCTTTAGCTTCTTTGCGGTTATAACAGTAGGGTAGATCTTGCTGGTAATGATCTGCTAAGGCGATAGCCGTCGTGGCCGCTAATGGAATACCTTTATAAGCGGGACCAAATACAATATCAAAATCAATATTGGCAGCTTTTATCGCAGCGGCGTAAAAACGCCCAAGCTCAGCGAGCGCGCTACCGGTTTGAAAACGACCAGCATTGAAAAAGTAGGGGCTGGTACGGCCAGACTTCAACGTGAACTCACCAAAACAGAGCGCTTGGTGTTTAATTGCCAGTTGGATGAAGTCGTGCTGGTATTTTTGCATGCAAATTTCCTATTTATGAACTAACTTTGAAGATGCTAAGAATAAGATTTTATGGGCATGAGTATTGAACTCAATTGTCTTTTGGTTATCTAGTAGTTTTCCTACTTACAATTCCCCATAAGCCTGTAAAAATTGTAACAATCCGAAACATAGGTAACACATTGTGACAAACCTTGGGTATCATACACAGTCCGTAATCAAGGGGCTAACATGAGAGTTATAAGTCTTAGCGTCGATGGGATAGTTCAGTCGGCGCAGCGCGGTCTTTATGACTGGCTGGCAAATCAGGATGCAGATTTAATCTGTTTGCAAGATCTTCGTGTACGTGAACGCGATATGGAAAAGCCCGAGTATCAACTCGAAGGCTACTTTGCCTATTTCTTTGATTCCGGTACCAAAAATTACAATGGCGTTGCTATCTATACCCGCTTTCAACCTAAAGCCTTAATTTACGGCTTGGGTTTTTCTTCGGGCGTGGATATGGAAGGCCGCTACCTCCAAGTCGATTACGAACAATTGAGTGTAGGCTCTCTGCTGGCCCCTAGCGCCACGTCAGAAGTTGAATCGCAAGAAGTCAAAATCAAGTTCTTTGACGATTTTCAAGCGCACCTCGACAAAATTACCCGCAAGCGTCGCGAATATATTTTCTGTGGCAACTGGGCTATGGCTCATACTCCGCGCGATGTAAGCAATTCTGGCGAAAACCAACACAACTCCGGTTTCTTGCCCCATGAGCGCCAATGGTTGAGCCAACTCTATAATCAATTGGGTTATGTGGATGCCTTCCGCCGCGTTAATAAAGACAGCGATGAATACAGCTGGTGGCCTAATGGCTTAAAAGGCGATGGTGATGGGTGGCGCACTGATTTCCAAGTGGTCTCGAATAGCATTGGCCCCAAAGTGGAGTACGCTGCGATTTACAAAACCCAGCAATTTTCCAGCCATATGCCGGTGATTATTGATTACGATATTGAAATACAGCCTTAGCTAATTAGGTTGCTTCACAAAAACTCGCTCCCTAAACAGAGCGAGTTTTTTGCTTTAGTGTAAATAAAAATCTTAATTGTTATTTAAGGCCTCTTGCTGTAAACGATGCAACTCTGCAATCCCTTGTTTCGCAAGTTTTAACATCGCCGAAAACTCTGCTTCGGTAAAAGGTTCAGCTTCCGCAGTACCTTGAATCTCAATAATACCGCCGTCGTTGCCCATAACCACGTTCATATCCGTATCAGCAGACGAGTCTTCGGGGTAATCCAAATCCAGTACCGGTACGCCTTGGTAAATCCCCACAGACACAGAGGCAATTGCGCGCTTAAGTGGTTCGCCTGTCACTTTATCCGCAGCTTTTAAATGGGCGATAGCATCCGCCAAGGCCACCCAAGCGCCAGTGATAGAAGCGGTACGAGTACCGCCGTCTGCCTGAATAACGTCACAATCGACGTGTATGGTATTTTCACCTAGCGCATTTAAATCAACGGCGGCGCGTAGTGAGCGACCAATTAAACGCTGAATTTCTACCGTGCGGCCCTGTTGTTTGCCGCGTGCGGCTTCGCGATCCATACGGGTGCCAGTAGAACGCGGCAACATACCGTATTCAGCGGTGAGCCAGCCCTGACCCTTGCCGCGTAAAAAACTCGGCACGCTGTTCACCACGCTGGCGGTACAAATAACTTTGGTATCACCAAATTCTACCAAAACCGAGCCTTCAGCATGTTTGGTGTAGCGGCGGGTGATGCGAATATCGCGAAGTTGGTTGGGGTTGCGACCGCTTGGACGTTGCATGTTCAAATTCCTTACTACTGAATGTGATGGAGGGAAGGTGTGATAAGATCCACCCAAATTCTCTGACTAGAAAAGCAGCCGAGCCTTACAACGCAGGGCTTACAAAGCCGAGCCCTACAAAAAAGTACCGAACTCTACCAGCTCTAGCCGCTACAAGTCATCAAGCCATTAAAATTTAAGGACTATCTTATGCCACGCAGTATGACCGGATTCGCCCGCCGTGAAGCGAAGCTTTCTTGGGGCACCGCCGTTTGGGAAATTCGCAGTGTTAATCACCGCTATCTAGAACCCAGTTTTCGCCTGCCGGAAGATTTTCGCGAAATTGAACCCCACTTGCGCGACGCTATGCGCAAGGCTCTGCAACGCGGAAAAGTAGAAGCCTGCTTAAGTATTCAATGGGAGCAAGAAGAAACCGAATTGGGCATTAACACCACGCGTGTTGCGCAACTCACCAAGGCCGCGCAGCAAATTAATCATCTACTTGGCGCTGCCGCCGCGCCCATTAATGCGTTGGATATTCTTAAATACCCAGGGGTGATTCAAAAACAAGAAATTGATCGTGACGCTATGCAATCCGCCGTTTTGAAACTGTTCAATTCCGCTTTGGATGGATTGATCGAACACCGCACTCGTGAGGGCAATGAACTTGAACAACTTATTTTGCAAAGATTGGATGCTGTTTCTGCACAGGTTCTCGCGGTGCGCGCACGTTTGCCAGAAATTTTAGCAACCCAGCGCGAAAAACTACAAACCAAACTCGCTGCCCTGCAAATCGATTTAGACCCAGAGCGCCTTGAACAAGAAATCGTCATGCTCGCTCAAAAAGCGGATGTCGATGAAGAATTGGATCGTTTGGATACGCATGTGATCGAAGTAAAACGCAGCCTAAAACAAACTGATTCATTGGGTCGCCGTTTGGATTTCTTGATGCAAGAACTCAATCGTGAAGCTAATACTCTTTCATCAAAAAGTATTGTGAGTGATACGACTCAAGCAGCGGTGGAATTGAAAGTGTTGATCGAACAAATGCGTGAGCAGGTGCAGAATATTGAATAATTTTGGTTTAACTCATTAATCCGAAACGCTATCCTAATTTTTCTCTTCTGCTATCACAGTGCGGTTTCTACCAGCATGTTTTGCTTGATAGAGGGCTTCATCAACACGCTTAAAGGCGGTCGCATAGTCGCCGTCTAAACAAGAGGCTACGCCAAAGCTTGCGGTTACTTGTAAGTTAGTACGCTGTAATTCAATGGATGTTGCGGCTAATTTTTTGCGCAACACCTCGGCTAAATCGAAGGCTACGTACATTTGCGTGCGCGGTAAAATAATTAAAAACTCTTCACCGCCCCACCGCCCCAGATAATCAAAAGGCCTCAATTCTTCCTGAATGCTATTGGATACGCACTGCAACACCTTATCGCCAGCGTCATGCCCATAGTTATCATTCACTTTTTTGAAATAATCTATATCCAACAAAATTAAACAAAACAACGGCATTTCACTGGGCATGCTTAAGTGGGTTCTTGCGGTAATCAACGCATTTACCACTTGGTCAATACCAAACCTATTATAAGTTTGCGTTAATGGATCAACTGTAGATAAGCGACGAAATTTTGAAGTCTCCTCTTGAAGATGTTTATTATCGTGACTCAAATGGGTAATTATTTTCGTGTCTTCATCAAGTTGTTTGCGCGCGAGTCTTAATTGATTTAATTGATAGGTAAAAATACCAAATAACCAAAGGCTCAAAATGGATAAATACCACATTTTTTGCGAGATCCAATCGCCGACCAGTTCGATTTTTTCTACAGTTACCTGATGTAAACCTGAGGTCATAGGATAAGAAAAATCTATACCCAGAGTAACGACATTATTGAGTTCGGGTGTAGCTA
>CAUOQW010000072.1:0-8057 GCA_963506825.1 uncultured Cellvibrio sp. | reverse complement strand
AGTTTAAATTTGACTATTTAGTCGATAACGAACCTCAACCTAGTCGTGAAGGCAAGGACACACGGCTGTCGTTAGGAGTGAGCTACAAGTGGTAATATAGCGCCACTGTTATCTGAGGAAGTAAATATGCGGTTAGGTTTGATTTGGTTGTTAGTGCTGCTGTTTATCGAAGTCTTGTAGATTATCAAAATGAGCGCTTATGTGGGTGGTTGGGCAACATTTATTCTGTTGATGGCGGGATTCATTTTTGGCGTGAAGCTTATGCGCAGCCAAGGTCTCCACGCTGCGATGAAAGCTGCACAGGGCGTACAGCTTGGCGAATCGCCTTTAGCGCCGCTGGCGACGGGCATTGTTAAAGCCTTTGCTGGAATCTTATTAATTATCCCCGGTTTTGTAAGCGATTTTTTTGCACTGCTGATTCTATTGCCCTTTGTACGCAATGGCTTTGCGCGTCACCTCGCTAAAAAAGGCCAGTTTCAAGGCTTTGCCAATGGCAGTTTTGGCCAGAATGGCTTCGGTGGTTTTGGCGCAGGCGGTTTCAGAAAAGGTGGATTTGGTGGCCCTAGCGCTGCCAATGAAGGGAATATCTATGAGCATGATGGTTCTGCAAAGCCTACGGAGAAGGTGATCGAGGGGCAAGTTATAGAGCATAAGTTTGATAAGTAGATCTACCCCGCTCAGAATGAGCGGTGTTTAGCTCACCAAATCGCTAAAATTCAGACCTCTGCAAGATATTTTGTACGCTCACAGTTGAAATTCCCAATCCTAACCCCACATCCCTGTCACTGCATAGCGAGCTGCTGTATCGCTCGCGCTTTCGGCGGTCTTGAAAAGCTCAAAATCGCCACTATTTTCCAAATTGCTGAGGTAACGCCTTTTCACCTTGTTGAGGCTGCGCCTTGGATTAGTTAATAACGCTAGTTTAGGAGACTTGTGTCCATGAAAATTCGTCCGTTACATGATCGTGTTGTGGTTCGCCGCAAAGAAGAAGAAACCAAAACTGCTGGTGGCATCATCCTTTCAGGTGCAGCTAAAGAAAAGCCAAACCAAGGTGAAGTTCTCGCCGTAGGTAATGGCCGTGTATTGGCCAGCGGTGAATTGCGTCCGTTGGATGTGAAAGTAGGTGACATCGTTGTATTCGGTAAATATGCCGGTAGCGACACCATTACCATCGACGGTGAAGAATTGGTGATTTTGAACGAAAGCGATATCAAGGCTGTATTGGTTTAATAATCGCTCGTTTGACCCAAAAAAGAATCCTGAGATCTGATGATTTCCTCGTGTTAACGAATTATTGAAGGTAGAAGATTATGTCTGCAAAAGAAGTGAAATTTGGCGATAACGCCCGTCAACGTATGCTGGTTGGTGTAAACATTTTGGCTGATGCGGTTAAAGCGACCCTTGGCCCAAAAGGTCGTAACGTAGTATTAGAAAAATCTTTCGGCGCGCCAACCGTTACTAAAGACGGTGTTTCTGTTGCGAAAGAAATCAACTTGAAAGACAAGTTTGAAAACATGGGTGCACAAATGTTGAAAGAAGTTGCGTCACGCGCTTCTGATGACGCTGGTGACGGCACCACAACTGCAACCGTATTAGCGCAAGCTATCGTAAACGAAGGTTTGAAATCTGTTGCTGCTGGCATGAATCCAATGGATTTGAAGCGCGGTATCGACAAAGCCATTACTGCTGCAGTGGCTCACGTTAAATCAATCGCGCAACCATGCGTAGACAGCAAGTCAATCGCTCAAGTGGGCAGCATTTCTGCTAACAGCGATACTTCTGTGGGCGATTTGATTGCACAAGCAATGGACAAAGTCGGCAAAGAAGGCGTTATCACCGTTGAAGAAGGCACTAGCCTCGACAACGAGTTGGACGTTGTTGAAGGTATGCAATTCGACCGTGGTTACTTGTCTCCTTACTTCATTAACAATCAAGACAGCATGAGCGTTGAACACGATCATCCGTTCATTCTGTTGGTAGATAAGAAAATTTCTAACATCCGCGAATTGTTGCCAGTGCTTGAAGGCGTTGCTAAATCTGGCAAGCCATTGATCATTGTTGCAGAAGACGTTGAAGGCGAAGCCTTGGCGACGTTGGTTGTGAACAATATTCGTGGCATCGTAAAAGTAGCTGCGTGTAAGGCTCCAGGTTTCGGTGATCGTCGTAAAGCTATGTTGCAAGACATTGCCGTATTGACTGGTGCAACTGTAATTTCTGAAGAAGTGGGCTTGGATCTTGAGTCTGCAACTGTTGAGCATTTGGGTACCGCTAAGCGCGTAACCTTGAACAAAGAAAATACCGTGATTGTTGACGGCGCTGGTAAAGCCGACGAGATTCAAACTCGCGTGGCGCAAATCCGCGTACAAATCGAAGAAACTACTTCTGATTACGATCGCGAAAAACTGCAAGAGCGCGTAGCGAAATTGGCTGGCGGCGTTGCGGTAATCAAAGTAGGTGCTGCCACCGAAATGGAAATGAAAGAGAAGAAGGCTCGCGTTGAAGATGCTCTGCACGCTACCCGTGCAGCAGTAGAAGAAGGCGTGGTTCCTGGCGGCGGTACTGCATTGTTGCGTGCTGTTGCTGCAATCGCTGATTTGCGTGGCGATAACGAAGATCAAAATGCCGGTATCGCGATTGCGCGCCGCGCGATGGAAGCGCCATTGCGTCAAATCGTAGCTAACGCTGGCGATGAGCCATCAGTAGTTGCTGACCAAGTGAAGAAAGGCACTGGCAACTTTGGTTACAACGCGGCAACTGGCGTTTACGGCGACATGATTGAAATGGGTATTCTCGACCCCGCTAAAGTAACTCGCTCTGCATTGCAGGCTGCAGGTTCAATTGCTGGTTTGATGATCACCACGGAAGCCATGGTTGCTGATTTGCCAGAAGATAAACCAGCTGGTGGCGGCCATGATATGGGCGGCATGGGCGGCGGTATGGGTGGTATGGGCGGTTTCTAAGCTGCACTACAAAAGGGCGCATTCTTTGCGCCCTTTTTGTTTTAAACAATCCGTATTTTCATCAACTGAAAAAACAATCGGGCTGATAAAAGATTTCGGGTTCCGCTCAATGATGAATCTGTCATACAATCGCAGCTCTGCTAAAAACTGATTTTTAAACCGTGAACTAGGAGAATCCTCATGGCTTTCGAACTACCAGCATTACCCTACGCAAAAGACGCATTGGTTCCTCACATTTCTGCTGAAACCTTAGAATTCCACCATGGCAAACACCACAAGACTTATGTTGATAAGTTGAATGGTTTGGTTCCTGGTACTGAGTTTGAAGGCAAAAGCTTGGAAGAAGTGGTTAAGTCTTCATCTGGCCCAGTATTTAACAATGCTGCCCAAATTTGGAACCACACCTTCTACTGGAACTGCTTGGCTCCAAATGGCGGCGGCGCTGCTACTGGTGCTGTAGCTGAAGCTATCAACGCAGCTTTCGGTTCTTTCGAGAAATTCAAAGAAGACTTCACCAATTCAGCTATCAATAACTTTGGTTCAAGCTGGACTTGGTTAGTTAAAAAGGCCGATGGTTCTGTTGCAATCGTGAATACCAGCAACGCAGCAACTCCTTTGACTGATGCTTCTGTTACTCCAATCCTGACTGTGGATTTGTGGGAACACGCTTACTACATCGACTACCGCAACGCGCGCCCAACTTACATGAACGCTTTCTGGGCGTTGGTAAACTGGGAATTCGTGAATGCCAATTATTCGAAGTAAAGAAAAGTTGCTAAGTAATTTTAGCGATAGCGAGTAAACAAAACGGGTCTTCGGGCCCGTTTTGCTTTTGGGGTGCTTATTCGCCCTATGTTTGTTGTGGTTGCTGCTATAAAATGCTCGTCAGTTTTCACTTATTTATTTTCAGGTAGATAGCTTTATGGAACGCAAAGAGCCCACTTTATCCGCCGGTGCCAATAACTCAAATGGCACCAACAATGATCGCGATGAAGCGCCAGTTCGTCGCTCCGCTCCCGTTTACGATGAACCGCGCACTAGTCGCAGTGCCGCTGCAGATTATCGCGCTCCGTCATCTTCAAGCCCAGTACCTGCTATAGCTTTAGTCATTGCCTTGGTTGGAGTCCTCGGCGCTGCCTTTATCGGTTGGCAAGTGATGGAGTTGCAAGCCAAATCAGCTAAAGATGCCGCGCGTATTGCACAGCTTGAAAGCCAATTGGATGTTACGTCTACTAACTCAACGCAGTCTGTTGGAGCTTTGCAAATCAATTTGCAAAAAGTCGATGGAGATGTGAAAAAGCTGCAAGACGTTGTGCGTAAATTAACGGCTGATCACAATCAAACGCTTGCCTCTCACACCAAATCTTTGGAAAGTGCGAAAGCAGAGATTGGTAACTTGAAGGCTGAGGCCGGTTCACTTAAGCAGGAATCTCTCGGGCACAAAGCAAGCTTTGAAGAGGTTGCCGCTAGCTTCGGTAATGTAGAAAAAAATATCGCTGCGCAAAGCAAAAAAATCAGCGATGTTTCTGCGAGTGTGAATGTGTTGGTGAATCAAGTTAAGAGTGCAGAAGCCTTGGCCTCGCGCATTACCAAAACCGAAGAAGCGATTGATTCAATCGATGATAACCGCCGCACTATCAACAAAGATTTACTGCAAATTAAGCAGCAGCTAGGCATTAAAAACTAAGGCATTACATTCAATTAAAAAGAAATCGTCATCTTTCTGGTGGCGATTTTTTTAAGTAACAAGCTCCGCAGTTATCCATAAAGAGATCCTCTCATGTCTACCATAATCCGCCAGCAAGACCTGATCGATAGCGTTGCCGACGCACTGCAATTTATCTCCTATTACCATCCCGTAGATTTTATCCAAGCTGTTCACCAAGCCTACGAGCGCGAGCAAAACAAAGCGGCGAAAGATGCCATGGCGCAAATTCTGATTAACTCGCGCATGTGTGCCATGGGCCATCGCCCAATTTGCCAAGACACGGGTATTGTTACCGTATTCGTCACCGTGGGTATGGATGTGCAATGGGATGCTCAACTCAGCTTGACCGATATGATCAACGAAGGCGTGCGCCGCGCCTATCAGAACCCAGATAACATTTTGCGTGCATCGATTCTTGCCGATCCAGATGGCGCGCGCAAAAACACTGGCGACAATACGCCAGCCATCATCCACTACAACATAGTCCCCGGTAATACTGTGGACGTGCACGTAGCAGCCAAAGGCGGCGGCTCCGAAGCTAAAACCAAATTCGCGATGCTGAACCCATCCGACTCAGTCGTGGATTGGGTCTTGAAAGTGGTTCCCGAAATGGGTGCCGGTTGGTGCCCTCCAGGTATGCTCGGCATCGGCATTGGTGGCACGGCTGAAAAAGCTATGCAACTTGCCAAAGAAGCTTTGCTTGAGCCTGTCGATATTCAAGAGCTGCAAGCGCGCGGTGCCAGCAATCGTAGCGAAGAATTGCGCCTTGAGCTGTACGACAAAGTGAATCGCTTAGGTATTGGCGCCCAAGGTCTCGGCGGTTTAACAACTGTGTTGGATGTAAAAGTCAAAGACTACCCAACCCACGCGGCCAACAAACCCGTTGCTATCATCCCCAACTGCGCCGCTACTCGCCACGCGCATTTCGTGTTAGATGGCTCAGGCCCAAGTTTCCAAACTCCTCCTTCATTGGACGATTGGCCAGAAATCACTTGGGAAACCGGCGACGATGTACGCCGTGTAAACCTCGACACCCTCAAGCCAGAAGACGTGCAAGAGTGGAAAACTGGCGAGACCGTTTTGCTGAGCGGCAAGATGCTCACAGGCCGCGATGCTGCCCATAAGAAAATGACTGATCTTTTAGCCAAAGGCGAACCCCTGCCGGTAGATATGAAAGGCCGCTTCATTTATTACGTAGGCCCGGTTGATCCAATTCGCGACGAAGTCGTTGGCCCAGCAGGTCCGACTACGGCAACCCGCATGGATAAATTCACTCGCACCATGCTCGAGCAAACTGGTTTGCTCGGGATGATCGGTAAATCCGAGCGCGGCCAAATCGCCATAGATGCAATTCGCGACAACAAATCCGTGTATTTAATGGCTGTCGGTGGCGCGGCTTATTTGGTGGCGCAAGCGATCAAGTCGGCCAAGGTGCTCGGTTTCCCAGAGTTGGGAATGGAAGCTATCTACGAATTTGATGTGAAGGATATGCCCGTAACCGTCGCGGTAGATTCGCGCGGCGAATCGGTTCATATCACTGGCCCTAAAATCTGGAAAGCCAAGATTGAGGAGCAGGCGTTAGAGGTTAAGTAAAAGCCTCTCAATAGAAAAACCGGAGTCTTAAAACTCCGGTTTTTTGCATTTCAAGATTCAGAATTTGCCCTGCTTTTGGGCATTACTTATCCGCTTGTTCATTTCTGCTTTACCCATTTTAGATTTTCTGCAGTTCGTCAATTCCCTGCTAGGCTTAAGTCTAAACCCTAAGGTTTGTCCGTGTATTCATGACTAATACAATTTATCGTCCCTTTAACCAGTAGAGCACTTGAGTTGTGTTTGCTTGGCGTTGAGAGTCTGAAATGCAAGTTAAATCTCTTCTTTGTATTCTTGTTGCAGTAGTTGGCGGTTGGGTCTTGGGTGCCTATATTTATGTATGGGTTGGCACCTTATTTTCAGTGGCTACCATGTTCTATCTTCTTACGCTCAATAGCGGCGAGCGTCATCATGCGGGTGAGCGTCAAGATATTAAGGCTGCGCGAGCAGAGGCAGATATGTGCGGTGTGCTTGCTGAAACGGGGGCAATTATAAAAGACCGGATAAATGATACCGCGCGCGGTATGGAATCACTGCTCGGCATTCAAGCGGATGCTATCAATACGCTGACGAAAGCATTCAATGGCTTAAAAAGTTTAATGGAAAAGCAACAAGGTGAAATCAGGCATTTATTGCATGACGCAACTTCTCCTGCGAGTGGTGTTGCAGGCAAAAATATTGGCAGCAAGATGAGTCTTTTTGCAGAAAACACCTCGAACACCTTAGGCCGCTTTGTGGATACCACGGTAGGCATGAGTGCGGCCTCAATGGATTTGGTTGAAAAAGTTACCTATATCGCCAATCAAATGCCCAATGTTATGAAAGCCTTAAAAGATATTGACCAAATTGCCGCGCAAACGAATTTGCTTGCGCTTAATGCCGCCATCGAAGCCGCGCGTGCAGGTGAGAGTGGGCGGGGGTTCGCTGTGGTGGCAGATGAAGTTCGCGCATTGTCCAATCGTTCTGCCGGTTTTAGTAATGATATTCAAGCGCAGCTGCGCAATATAAACGATGCAATCAGCAGTTTGACCAATGAAGTAGGTGTTGTTGCGTCGCAGGATATGTCTTATGTGTTGGATGCGAAGCGGGAAGTAGAAATTGCCATTGATGAATTGTTGGAAAAATCAAAACACGATCAACGTATCGCCAGTAACTTGGATGAAATTTCCAGCAATTTGGTGAGCGCATTGCATGAAGCTATGCGCGGCCTACAATTTGAAGATATGACCTCACAAAATGTACGTCACGCAATAAGCGTAATACAGTCATTGGAGCCAATTGCTCGCACGTTAATATCCAATACAAGTAATCTGAGCGGCGTAGAGGCCGCGCTAAGAGAAGAGATAAGTCATCATCAGCAGCAGTTAGGTGCTCGTACGAAAAATCCTGTCTCTGCATCATCTATGCAGAGTGGAGAGATAGATTTGTTTTAATTACTTACCACTAAAGGAATTCAGAATGACAAATACCATCAGAATGTCTAAGCGGTTTGATTACAGTGCGAGTGGAGAATTTAATTCTGCGATCAGTGCCGCCTTGGGGGAGGATGGTGCTGATCAGAAAATTCAACTCGATTGCATTCATATGGATTATATCGATAGCGCTGGCATTGGTTTATTGGTAATGGCACATAAAAAAGCGATGAGTAAAGGTTCCAGTATCGAAATTGTTCATGCAAAGGCGTCTATTAAAGAAATATTGCTCTTAGCGAATTTACAGAAATTAATCAGCATTAAATAGGATTATGCATATGTCAGAGCTAGAAACACTGCGCTTGCCCAGCCGATTTGATTATTCCT
>CAUOQW010000071.1:0-8064 GCA_963506825.1 uncultured Cellvibrio sp. | reverse complement strand
TGGGGATATTGCTTTTGGAACCACGCTGGCGACTTCAATGCCTGTTGTTTTTCCAACAAACGATCGACTTCTTGCCTGTACTCTGGCTCAGCCAGCAGCGCTTCAATGTGCGCATGTGCAACGGTTTGCAATACCGCCCAAGGGTTCCGGGTAAGCTCCCACAATTCTGGGTCTAGCTTGCGCCATAACGAATCACTCGCGTGATTCCATGACCAGTGCAGATCTAAAGCTAATGAAGCCAACTGCTCGAAACCAGCAATCTTCGTGGGCAGAATTCCACAAGGCGGGTAGATCACATGTTCTTCATGTTTTAATTCAGGACGCTTACTCATGAGTTTTTCATCTTCCTAATAATGTTTAAAAAAAACCGCATTAAAATCTATAGAGTAAGCATCCACCCAATAATTACTTTTCAGCGATTCGTCGGCAGGTACGCGAGCGCCGGGTATTGGCATGTCTTGCTGAAAACCTCTTAGCAACAACCACTTTTGGCGTGTTGACCGTGTACGACATTTCCATCTTCAACACCATATCCCTCGTCGTGTATGGCTAACTTAAGCTGATCGAGCGCCGGCAGCTGCTCATCATAATGTACGGTGGCTTCGTTGTTCTTGAGTGACACAGCGACGTCATGGACACCGGGAATTGATTTCAATGCGTGCGCCACTTTGCTGGTGCAGCCATCGCATGTCATACCGGTTATTTTCAATGTTTCAGTTTTCATGTTGATACCTCTTTCATAAAATTAAATAGCAACGACGCGATAATGAGCGTCCATTTGTAGGAGCTTAGAGAACTCCAGGTTTAACGTTGATCTCGGCGATATAGGTCGTTCATTGAAATATTTTTTGACCTCGTAATACGTTAATTACTTTTTCAGCGACGCATTGTAAATTGTCGCCACGGTTGCGCCCGCTAACCAACCCAGTACAAATATTTCAACAAATCCCATCAAGGCTTCGAATAAAGAAACATTCATCCGAATGATATGGGTAACATCCAATCCGTGAAGCAAGCTGTTAAAGAAGAGAATACTTCCGGCTTCACCAGCCGTTGCCATAACAAATAGACAACCTAAATGCAGCAGCGCGAGTGTGGCACCAACGGCGAACCCGAATCGTTTTGCATCAATGTTGTTCATGATTCGTCTCCTTGTCAGATTTGCGTTGCTCGTTCTTACCGTGCCCGCCCATCATCATTAAATGACAACCCAACATCAGGATCATAAAAATAAATAGCGATACACCTTGGCCCACGCCGAATAATGGCAATACAAAAATGAGCAATAGGGGTAGCAGACAGCCAATTAGCATTCGTAGGTGATGATTCATTTTTGTTGTCCCATTTGAAACAGATTTTTCCATTGTCCCCAGCGTGGAAAAAACGCGGGTACACGTAGTTGATAAGCACGATATTCCTCACCGAATTCAGCCAACATTTTTCTTTCTTCGCTGCGAGCCAAAAAAACATACGCAACAATAATAATAGGAAAAAGTACGAGAGAAAAAATAGTTGGCCAGTGCACAACACCTTCACCAAAAATAGCAATGAAAAGACCTGTGTATTGTGGATGACGCACTAAGCCGTATAACTTATCGGTAATGAGCCTGTGCTCTTGTCGTGCACGGTGAAGTTCACGCCACCCCTCCATGAATAACCCAATACCCGCGAACAAAATAAAATAACCGAGAATCATGGAGATCATCATGCCGGTCTCACCATAACCCAAGAGGGTTGACCATAGATTTGCATTGAGATTGGTTTTATCGATCCCAAAAAAACGAACGAGTAAATAAATGGTGAGAGGGAAACCATACATTTCGGCATACAGCGCAATAATAAACGCTTGCACTACACCTGCGCTTGCCCATTATCGCCAGGTCTTGGGTGCGAGGTAGCGATATAAAAACCACGAGACCACCACGATTACAATCAGTGTGACGCCCCATGCGCCGGAATGTGCAATTTGTTCGTTCATCTTAAATATCCTCAAACCAACCAACAAACCAACACATCATGCTGGACAACTACATGCGCAAAAAATAATTCAGGCGCATAAAAATCTGCACCTAAATTGTTATTGCTAGGGTTTCTTCACAGCAAAAGCGTCATGCTCAGCCGCCATAGCTTCGTATTCCTTCACCAGGGATTCATGCAGTTTCACTAAATTATCGCAATGTTTGCGCATACCATCGGATGCAAATTGGTTTTTTCCATAACCAACCATGTAAGATTTACGCATCTGTTGGTGTTGGGCCAATTCTTTTTTCGCGGCTTCAGCTTTATCTTTATAATACTGAGCAATGGCTTGATGATGTTCAGGCTTTTCTGCCAGTTCAGAGACTAATTTTTCAATCGGGGTGGCACCAGCATCGGCAGCCAAGACCACGGCGGGTGATGCGAGTAATGAAGCGCTCAATATGAATGCAGATAACACAGATAATTTTCTCATGATATTTTCCTATAAAGTATTAATGATTCATTTAATTACCGAACAACAACCGTTACTCAACTACTGTCAATACAAAAACAAAACATCCTCATTATTTAAAAATATTGTCTAACGCATTAAAAATCAAAATCCTTCAATCAAATGGCAGACTTCATGTCCTGTTGGCGTTTTATTAGGCTTTTTTTTCCAGTCTTTCATTGCTTGCATCATTCTTTTTCTTAACGCGCGCTGATGATTAAAACTTTCCTCAGTTTCCCGTAGTCTTTGTTCTAAAATTTGACGAACCAAAGGACATGCCATCTTGCCTTTACGGGCCTCGTCAATAATTTTTTCAATATCACTCAACGAAAAACCTAAACTTCGAGCACTGAGAATAAACTGCAATCGTTTATGATCTTGTTCGCGATATTCGTGGTAGTTATTCTCAGAGTCGCGAATCGGTGTAATGAGCCCTATACGCGTGTAATAGCGAACAGTGTCCGCCGAAACATTTACTTCACGCGCCAATTGAGTTACCCGCATACGCACCCCAAATAATTTTCTTAACGGCTTTAATTTACTCCAATTCATGCCTATCCCGTTGATCTAGATCAAACCAAAGAGTTAAACCTACGTTTAAATAGACTTTATAGCTATGTGCTGCTCATAGGTCAAGCGAAAAGTTATTGGTATCGTCAAGAATAAAAGGCCAATGGAGCGAAATGCTTATTCGGGGATGCAACCCAGAGAGATGCCTGAAAGCAATCGAGCCGTCATATGAAGAGGAAAAAAATAAACAGTCAGAGTTAGTTGGGCGCGACATGGATCAGATGCAAGCAAGCTTGGGTTCATCGGTGAAGGGGTTGCGACATCAATAAGGCAGAACAACGAGGCTAGCCCCAAGTTGGCAGAGGAAAACCCTAACGGGATTCGGCATTACCCAAAAGTGCTGTGCAGGTACTGCAAGAGAATTAAATGGTTTCTCGAAAGGATATTCTTTTTTCAAGTTAAACCAATTGACAAAAGGCGCGCAGATTTTTTCTGTCTGCCCCATACATGTACGTTTTAATTTGAAGAGCTTGCAGCTGAACTTAAAGTTAGCGGCGTAAAAAGCAAGTCATGCGTGCCAGCACTGCTATGGCATTGAGTTCTGTTTTTCTTATGAGCAATGTATTGCGATTGAAAGGCATCGCCGTATACAAAAGTTAAATGCGGATTACTTGGTCGCCGCTAGAAATATTACGCAATACGCTTATGTTCGTTATAGAAATTTCTCTGTTGTCGATTGTGATCACTTTATTTTTGTGTAAGCGCGTAAAAATACGGCTGACAGTTTCGATAGTCAAGCCCAAGAAATTTCCAATATCTATTCGTGACATAGGTAGGGCGAAATTATTAGCAGACAGGTGGCGCAGACCGTTGCTGGTAGAAATTTTTAGTAGTAACGTTGCAATTTTCATTTCGGCGCTACCTTTACCAAGTAACGCGATGAGTTGTTGATCATGCATAATTTCACGACTCATTAATTGTAGAAAATGGCGTTGCAATGTTGGTATTAGTAAACTTAATTCCTCAAGGCGATTGAAAGGAATTTCACAGACAGACGATGTTTCAAGCGCAATCACAGAATTGGTATAACTATTTTCAGCTAAACCGTCCATACCGACAACCTCACCTGGAAAATGAAATCCCATGACTTGTTCGTCACCTTTCTCACTGATACTAATAGCTTTTACAGAGCCAGAGCGGATCGCAAAAACTGCATCAAAAGTATCATTGACGCGGTATAAATATTCCCCTTTATTAAGGGGTTTACCGCGTTGAACAATCTGATTTAGTTTATCAATGTCATCTAAGTGTAAGCTAACGGGCAAACAAATGGTGTTTAGTCGGCAGTTTCCGCAACTGAGCCGCTTATCGTGTAGGCAGTGAATATCTTTTAAGTAAATGTCGCTGATATTGTTCATAAAAAATAATCCCTACTATAAGAAAATTTATCGCGCTCATGTTCGCTAAAGCCGTAGGTAAAAATTCCCAGCAACCACAATAGCGCTGGCACAAACAATACCCATTTAAATTGTGAATCGATTAAAAAATTAATCCAACTCATTGTACCCACCGTTAATAACCCAGTAATACCAAGAGCGAAAGTGGACCCGGGAAATTGATGACGGAGAACTTTTTTTGTTAAAATTAAAACCAGAACTCCACAACCTGCTATAAATCCACCGAGCACAGTAAACACGTGGTTTAGCCACTGCGATAAGCGAGGAATACTTTTCTGAATTTCAATATCGCTCACGCCGATAAAACGTAAATCTTCAGGTAACAGCGACGCACGTATAAATATAAAATAAATACCAAGGGCAACAAGCCATACACCACATACTGTAAACATCAACAGCGAACATCGTGATAATTTTTTCGTGTTCATCTTTATCCTGCGAAATAGAAAAGAAAAATATAGTTGCGTCGTTACACACAAGTTTGCACTCTTCTTCAACGAATTACACATGAAAAAGTGAACTGCACGCCCATCGACGCTTAATAATGACTACAAAATATTGATCAGTAATACTTGGCGCCTTTGTCATCTAAAAGCGATAGCCAAGCTAGATAAAAAAGTATGTGTAGTAATTTCTGGACTTTACTAGACAAGACTCCAGCGATTACATAATCAAATCGCCGCGCTTGTGTTGAGTCGCAATGGCACTGTACGTTTAGCGATAGTACCATTGCTTAAAGAAATGATTTATTTTGCTTTTTGAGGATGCTCAGCAAGCCATTTATCGAAGTCAGCAACTTCTTTTTTCTGCGCATCTATAATCTTTTGGGCTGCTGAACGCATCTCAGGGTCTTTACCTTTGTCGAGTTCCTTTTGGGCCATTTTTATGCCTTTTTCATGATGCATTTTCATCATCATGGCAAAATCATAATCCTGATTTCCGGTCATTTTCATGTGTTGGTGGTCCATGTCCATGTGATCCATTGGCATGTCTTTACCGGACGCCATTGACGACGTTGCATCTGAGTGAGCCAACACCGACGTAGATGCAGCGGTAATCAAAAGACCCGTGAACATAGCAGCACATGAAGTACTGCGAACGATTTTTTTAAGTTGTAAATACATAATAAACCTCGGCAATTGTGGGGTGTGTTGTGGTATCGCAATCAGTGCGCATGAGACGCCATGGTAGTACAGCTTTCCGCGCATTTACGGCATGCTGCTACACACTCATCCATGCCTCCGACCTCTTCGCAACTGTCCGCACATGCCGTGCAGATGTCCGCACAGACTTTGCAAATATCCGCGCTGTAGGTGGAACCACTCAACTGAAAGCACGCGGCGGTTTCACAGATCTTTGCGCAGTCCAGCATTAGCCTAAAATGCGCCGCTTCGACATGTTTTCCGCCCATGTTAAGGCAGTGCATCATGGCGGTTTGTAGGCAGGTTTTATGGCAGTTTGAACAGTTATCGATACATTCTGAATTCATCGTCATGTGGCTCATAGTATTGCTCCAATCGGGTAAGTGTGAGGGTGCTGATTTTTCAACAGCGCGATAGGAATAGACCTGAAACATAGATTTAACAGTGCGTTGGAGCACATTCGACATGTTCCAGGTGCCACTTTATTTTTCGGATTGATTACTGAATTTGAAATTTGTTCGCTGTAATGTCGGGGAATTTTTACACTCGACTTGATAATTTGACACGGCGCTGCTGTTTGGCAAGGATCCCGCACCATTGATTTTTCAACTTGAAAGGTAGACGGTTACACTGGGATTGAACTATGCTTTGATTATTGCATCTCATAGATTCCTACATCCTATGGTTGGACCATGACCAAAACTGGCTACAAAGACATTTTCATTGCGTTGTTGCTATTGGCTTTTACCAGCCAATCGTTTGCGGCTTTGATGATGCCATGTCAGTTTGTATCTCAAACTTCAATGAGCATGGATATGGGCGATATGGCCGGAATGGATCATGCCAGCATGGCAGGTATGAATCATTCGGATAACGTTCAAACAGGTAAGACGGCCCCGACTTACGACTGTTGTAAAACGGCAGGTCATTGCAGTTCAGGCAGTTGCTCGCTGGCTTTTTTCGGTCACTCATTCGATGTATCCCTGCTTTCCCTGCACGCGGATGTCGATGTGTCCTACACCAATGTAATCCCTGAACGTCTCACTTCCTCGCTCTACCGCCCACCCATTTTCCGTTAACACACCACAGCTACGCCTCAAATTTGGCGTCTGTTTAACTATTTAGTGTTAACGGGGGCTTTTGCGCTCCCCGTTATTTAGGTTTCACACCTGAGTCCCGTTTTGGAGCAGTTATGACTTTTCTACGCACATTCCGCTATTTTTTTGTTTTCAGTATTTTTAATGTATTAGGCTTTGCAAACATTGCACTGGCCGAAGCACCCGCTACCGCACCATTGATCAAACCCGTCGTTAAACCCGCCTCCAGCGCAATTCACTTGGATGTTTATAAAAGTGAAACCTGCATGTGTTGTGAAAAATGGATTTCGAATCTTGAGTCCAAGGGCTTTCACGCAGTTGCTCACCATCCAGCCGACCTTAATCAAGAAAAAGTAAAGCGTGGCATAGCAACGCGTTACCACTCTTGCCATACCGCTGTTTCAACGGATGGTTATGTCTTTGAAGGCCATATTCCTGCCACTATCATCCAGCGCTTTTTAAGCGAGAAACCAAAAAGCGCGATTGGTCTTGCCGTTCCGGGCATGCCTATGGGTAGCCCCGGCATGGAGATGAGCAACCACTTTGACCCCTACGATGTACTGCTGCTAAAGGCGGATGGCTCAAGTAGCGTTTACGCCCATATCAGCCGTATTGATCAGCAATACTAAGGAGTGCGTTATGAAAATTAAACCATGGGATTCGGCAGTATCGGCAAGTAAAACCGTATCGCGCCGCCACTTTGTACTCGGCGCATCGTCAGTGCTGGCATTAAGCGCATTGCCATTCTCAAGAAAAACGTGGGCGAGCCCGCTAGCAGCCCCTAATAGCCCAACCATTCTGAGCGGTAATCAGTTTGACCTTCAAATCGGTTACCAGAAAGTCAATTTCACCGGTACGGAACGTATCGCCACTACCGTCAATGGCATTTTCCCCGGGCCAATCTTGCGCTGGAAAGAAGGCGAGCGCGTGACCTTGCGGGTAACGAATAATCTTAAAGAAGATAGTTCCATTCACTGGCACGGACTGATTCTGCCATCCACGATGGACGGTTCACCCGGCTTTGATTTTGCCGGAATTAAGCCTGGCGAAACCTATGAATATCAATTTGATGTACAGCAAAACGGCACCTATTGGTATCACAGCCACTCTGGCTTCCAAGAGCAAACTGGGTTAATGGGTTCCATCATTATTGAACCAAAAGACCCAGATCCCGTGGCTTATGATCGTGAGATGGTGGTGCTTTTGTCCGATTGGACAGATGAGGCGCCCGAGAAGGTGTATGCCAAACTCAAAAAAATGAACGACTACTACAACTTTCGCGAAAGAACCGTAGGCGATACCTGGAGTGATATAAAAACCAAGGGGCTCGCTAAAACATGGAGCGAGCGCAAGATGTGGAACCAAATGCGCATGAACCAGACGGATAT
>CAUOQW010000070.1:0-8163 GCA_963506825.1 uncultured Cellvibrio sp. | reverse complement strand
GTGGCGATGGATGTCGTATTCGATTCGGTATCAGTGGTAACCACCTTCCGCGAAAAATTATTGGAAGTGGGCGTAATTTTTTGCTCTATCAGCGAAGCGGTACATAAATATCCTGATTTGGTAAAAAAATACCTTGGCTCAGTGGTTCCTCCAAAAGATAACTACTACGCAGCATTAAACTGCGCGGTGTTTTCTGACGGCTCTTTTGTGTACATCCCTAAGGGTGTTCGTTGCCCTATGGAGTTGTCTACTTACTTCCGTATCAATGAGCAAAATACTGGTCAGTTTGAGCGTACGTTAATTATTGCGGATGAGGGTTCGCATGTAAGTTATCTTGAGGGTTGCACCGCGCCCATGCGCGATGAAAATCAATTGCACGCTGCCGTTGTAGAATTGGTTGCCTGCGATAACGCTGAAATTAAATACTCCACCGTGCAAAATTGGTACCCCGGCAACGCCGAAGGTAAAGGCGGTATTTACAACTTTGTAACCAAGCGTGGCGTGTGCCATACCAACGCCAAGATTTCCTGGACACAAGTTGAAACAGGTTCTGCCGTGACGTGGAAATATCCAAGCTGCATTTTGCGCGGCGATAACAGCGTAGGCGAATTTTATTCCGTAGCCCTTACCAATAATTATCAACAAGCCGATACCGGCACAAAGATGATTCATATTGGAAAAAATACGCGCTCGACAATTATTTCCAAAGGTATTTCAGCGGGTAAAAGTTCAAATGCTTATCGCGGTTTAGTTCGCATGAATCCCGGTGCAGAAGGCGCGCGCAACTACACCCAATGTGATTCCTTGTTGATTGGCGATAAATGTGGCGCGCATACATTCCCCTACATCGAAAGCAAAAATCCAACTGCTGTAATTGAACACGAAGCTACCACCTCAAAAGTAAGCGATGATCAATTGTTCCTGTGTAAACAGCGTGGTCTTGATGCAGAGAAAGCAGTATCCATGATTGTGAATGGATTCTGCCGCGAAGTATTTAAAGAATTGCCCATGGAATTTGCGGTAGAAGCTGGCAAATTATTGGAAGTGAGTCTGGAAGGTTCTGTAGGTTAAAGATTTTTGTTTAAAAGCAAAAGCTGGAGCGCCAGCCCGGTGGATCCCCGCTGCGCGAGGATGACGATTCCCTGTTTAATGAAACTGATTTAAAAATTATCGGATTAAAAACTTTATGTTACGCATTACTGATTTGTTCGCCAAAGTGGAAGAAAAAGACATCCTTAAAGGTTTGAGTCTCACCATTAAACCTGGTGAAGTTCACGCCATTATGGGCCCTAATGGCGCAGGTAAAAGTACTCTCGGTAATGTGTTATCAGGCCGCGACGGTTACGAAGTGACTGGCGGTGCAGTTGAGTTTAATGGCAAAGATTTATTTGAGCTGGAAATTGAAGAGCGCGCCCGTGAAGGTTTGTTTTTGGCGTTTCAATATCCAGTAGAAATTCCTGGCGTTAGCAATATGGAATTTTTAAAAGCATCTGTGGATGCAAAACGCAAACACCACGGTCAAACAGAATTATCAGCGGTTGAGTTTATGAAGCTCGCGCGTGAAACCAGTAAGCGTGTAAGCCTTGATCCCGCATTTTTAAAACGCGGTGTGAACGAGGGTTTCTCTGGCGGTGAAAAGAAACGCAACGAAATTATGCAAATGATGCTGCTTGAACCGAGTCTGTGCATTCTCGATGAAACTGATTCTGGTTTGGATATTGATGCGCTGCAGGTGGTTGCCAACGGTGTCAACGAAATGCGTTCACCCGACCGCAGCTTTATTGTGGTTACACACTATCAACGTTTGCTCGATTATATTGTTCCAGATTATGTGCACGTGCTTGCCAATGGCCGCATCGTTAAAACCGGTGGCAAAGAGTTGGCGCTTGAGCTGGAAGAAAAAGGTTACGCATGGCTTGAAGAAGAGGCTGTGTAATCAATGAGTGATTTTCAACAACAAGCCTTAAAACTCGCTGCGCAGCAACAAAGCCCTGCGTGGTTGGGCGACTTGCGTGCGCAAGCAGCAAACGATTGGTTTAACGTTAAATGGCCAACGCGTAAAACCGAGCACTGGAAATACACATCGCTCGCATCGCTACAAAAAAATATTCCACAAGCATGGGCTGCGAAAGCTTTAAGTCTAAATATTGATGCTGAATTTATTGCAGTAGATGCAATTCGCTTAGTGTTTGTAAATGGTATTTTTGATCAAGCCAGTTCAAGTGCGCTCTCCGCAAATGTTGTGCGCTTTTCACAGGCGAATGACGAACAGCAACAGCTTATCGCCCAGCATCTGGGTAAAGTGGTGGATGGTCCACAACATTTGTTCGCCACGCTAAATAACGCATGGTTGGATGATGGCGTTTTGGTATATGTGCCACGTAATCAAACTCTCGCCAAACCGATTTATTTGGTGCAAGTTTCTACACCAGAAGCACAAGCGATTTCAGTTAACCAACGTGTGTTAGTTGTGTTGGAAGATTCTGCGCAAGCAGAAGTGATTGAGCATTATATTTCTACCGCTGAAGTGCAAAACAGTTTTGTGAATTCATTGACTGAAATTGTGGTTGGCGATAACGCGCAGTTGCAACATTACCGTTTGAACTTGGAAGAAGAAAATATCCAGCATATTGGTGCAGTGCATGTGAATTTGTTGCGCAATGCGCGTCTACGTGGGTTCACACTGGCGATGGGCAGCAAACTTAAGCGCATTGATTATCAAATTAATCATCGCGGCCAAGGTGCTGAGTTGAATTTGCAAGGTGTTTATTTGCCACGCAACAGCCAAATGGTGGATTACCACAGCAACGTGCAACATTGGGTGCCGCATTGCACTACCAGTGAAGTCTTCCGTGGAATTATTGCTGATTCAGCGCAGGCGATTTTTAATGGTCGTATTTACATCCATAAAGATGCGCAAAAAACACTGGCAGAATTAAGCAACAAAAATTTGCTCACATCGAACAAGGCCGAAATAAACACCAAGCCTGAATTAGAAATTTATGCTGACGATGTTAAGTGTGCCCACGGCGCAACCGTTAGTCAGTTAAATGCAACGGCACTTTATTATTTGCAAAGCCGTGGTGTATCGCGCACTGAAGCAGAAGTGATGATGAGTTTTGGTTTCATCAATGAGCTTTTGGAGCAAATTCCGGAAGTGGCGGTGCATGACTATCTGTTCCCACGTTTGGCCGCACTTTTTGGTCGCGATCAAACGTTGTTAGCAATGGCAGATGAATAATGACTGTATCGTCATTTGATGTAGAAAAAGTTCGGGCTGATTTTCCCATTCTTCATCAAGAGGTAAATGGGCAGCCGTTAGTGTATTTGGATAACGCGGCGACTACGCAAAAACCCAATGCTGTTATTGATGCTATTAGCAATTATTACCGTACCGATAACAGCAATGTGCATCGCGGTGCACACGCATTGGCAGATCGTGCCACAGTAAAATTTGAAGCGGCTCGCACTAAAGTTGCAGAATTTATTAATGCGCCAGACGCAAAGCAAATTATTTGGACGCGCGGCACAACCGAAAGTATTAATTTGGTTGCGGCAAGCTGGGGCAAGGCAAATTTAAAAGCTGGCGATCGTATTTTAGTGTCGGCGATGGAACACCATTCCAATATTGTTCCCTGGCAGTTAATTGCACAGGCAACGGGCGCAAGTGTTGAGGCTATTCCAGTAGATTCAACCGGCACTATTGATATGGATGCATTCGCCTCCATGTTAAATACAACTGTGAAAATGGTTTCCGTCGGCCATGTTTCTAATGCAATGGGTACTATCAATCCCATTGAGGCAATTATCGCCGCTGCCCATAAAGTGGGCGCAAAAGTGTTGATTGATGGCGCACAAGCGGTGAGCCATTGGACGGTTGATGTTCAGCAGTTGAATTGTGATTTTTATGTGTTTTCTGCGCACAAATTATTTGGCCCAACGGGTTTAGGCGTGCTTTACGGAAAGCGTGAAATTTTAGAAGCTATGCCGCCTTACCAAGGTGGCGGTGAGATGATTGAAACCGTGAGTTTTGCAGGCACAACCTTCAATCAGTTGCCTTATAAATTTGAAGCGGGCACGCCAGATATCGCCGGCGTTATTGGCTTTGGTGCCGCGATTGATTATTTAAATCAGCTGGATCGTGAAGCTGCATCGGCACATGAACAAGCGTTGCTTGCTTACGCGGAAGAGAAGGCGCGTGCAACTGATGGTATCGAATTGATTGGTACGTCCACCCATAAAACGAGCGTGATGAGTTTTATGCTTCGCGGCGCACATCCGGCAGATGTTGGTGTCTTATTGGATAAGCAGGGTGTTGCTGTGCGCACTGGTAATCACTGCGCGCAACCGATTATGGATCAGTTCGGAATTCCCGGAACTGTGCGTGCAAGTTTTAGTTTTTATAACACCTTTGCTGAAGTAGATCGCCTGTTTGCGGCAATCGAAAAAGCAAAAATGTTTTTGTTGTAATTTTTAAAGGGGCCAGAGCCCTTTAATTCAAAAAAGTTTCTTATCTAGGTAATCCTTAACTTAAAGGGCTCTGACCCCTTTAAAAAACGGTGGACATCATGAGCGTCGAAACATTTAATCCGCAACAAGAATCAGTTGTCGTAACCGCTGCTGCTGCTGCGCATTTCAAGCGTCAGCTCGGCAGTCACGCCGATGCCAAAGCCGTGCGTTTAAGCGTGAAGCAAAGTGGTTGCACAGGTTGGATGTACGTAGTGGATTTGGTTCCCGAAGGTAAGGCTGACGATTTGCATTTGGCGCTAGGCGAGGGTGCTGAGCTCTTGATTGATCCCGCTGCTTTAGCGGTCGTCAGCGGAACCGAAATTGACTACGTCACTGAAGGCGTAAATCGCCAATTGAAATTCAATAATCCGCGTGTAAAAGATTACTGTGGTTGTGGCGAAAGTTTTAGCGTCGCCAGTTAATTAAAAGCACCCCCTCCCAGCCTCCCCCTTGAAAAGGGGGGAGGGGTAAATTATTCGAGAGTTGTTATGTCTGAAAGACGCATGGTGGTTGCGCTTGCCGATTGTCCCGCACGTCGAGTGCCCGACGGTACGCCACTCATCATTCCGCAAGATACCTTTGTCACCATCACTCAAGCCTTGGGTGGTAATTATACGGTGACTTATCACGGCCAAATGGTGCGTGTGGATGGCACTGATGCCGACAAACTTGGGCTTGAGGCTGATACCTTAAGCTTTCCCGAGTCTACTGATGACCGTATTCACGAGGATCAAGTTTGGCAGGCATTAGGTAGTGTTTACGATCCTGAGATTCCGGTGGACTTGGTCAATCTAGGCTTAATTTACGGTGTCAAAGTCGATCAAGCAGCAAAACATGTCGATATCCGTATGACCTTGACGGCACCCGCCTGCGGAATGGGGCCGGTACTGGTGGGCGATGTTGAGTATCGCGTTCGCAAAGTCCCCAACGTTAAATCGGTCAAGGTCGAGTTGGTGTTTGATCCGCCATGGGCGCGCCATATGATGAGCGAAGAAGCTCAGCTTGAAACAGGTATGTTTTTCTAATGAGTGGGGAGGCATAATGCCGTCCGCCATGAAATTCACCATGTGTAACCTCGGAATAAATCCCCAATGACCCAATTTGGTATAGATGTCAGCGCCGAAGATATAGTTGATACCCTAGGCTTTTTCGATTCTTGGGAAGATAGATACAAGTACATCATCGACCTAGGCAAAGAGCTGCCTCCTATGGATGAGAGCCTTCGCACCGATGATCACATAGTGCGTGGCTGCCAAAGCCAAGTGTGGTTGGTAAATGAAGTTCGCGATAATCGCCTATTTTTCCAAGCTGACAGCGACGCTTTTATTGTTAAAGGCTTGCTGGGTGTGGTTCTAGCTGCCTATAACGGCAAGACGGCGGCAGAAATTTTGGGGGTCGATATAGAGGCTTATTTTGCCAGCTTGGATCTGATACAGCACCTGAGTTCCACCCGTGGTAATGGCCTCAAAGCAATGGTGAAACGAATTCAAGATACCGCTGCAAGTCTTTAATAATCTGTGATTTTTTCCCTTTTGGTGCATATAAAATCCGGTCAAACCCGCGTATAATCGCGGGTTTTGTATTTATGGGCCATTGGGCAAATTCTACCCAAGCCGTTTTGAGATAATTTTGGAGATTTACATGGCTGTTGAACAAACTCTTTCCATCATCAAACCTGATGCCGTTAGCAGAAATTTGATTGGCGAAATCGTCAGCCGTTTTGAGAAAGCGGGTTTAACTATCGCAGCTCAACGCATGGTGCAATTGAGCCGTGTACAAGCTGAAGGCTTTTATGCCGAACACAAAGGCCGCCCATTTTTTGAGGGCTTGGTTGAATTTATGGTTTCTGGCCCAGTCGTAGTACAAGTTCTTTCTGGCGAAAACGCTATTTTGGCAAACCGTGAGTTGATGGGTGCCACTAACCCAGCCAATGCTGCTGCGGGAACCATCCGCGCTGACTTTGCAGAAGCAGTTGATCGCAATTGTGTTCACGGCTCAGATTCACCCGCATCGGCAGCGCGTGAGATCGCTTATTTCTTCGCGTCAAGTGACGTTATTGTTCGTTAATTATTTTTTAAAGCTTCACAGCAGGAATTACCATGACTGAGCACATTATCCCAACTTCTGACGCCGCACAGAATAACGCTGCAGGTGCTATTGAGGTGGCCGCTCTTAATGTTGCCAAAAGCGACTCGGTCAAGGTAAACCTGCTGGGTTTATCTGAAGCAAAGTTAATCGCATTTTTTGAAACCCTAGGCGAGCCAAAATTTCGTGCTGTACAAGTGCTTAAGTGGATTCATCAGTTAGGTGCAGACAATTTTGATGCTATGACTAACGTCAGCAAAAGTTTGCGTGCAAAGCTAAATGAATGCGCTGAAATTCGCTTGCCAGAAGTGGTAAAACAACTCGATTCCGTTGATGGCACGCGTAAATTTTTAATTCGTGTTTCTGGCAACAACGTTGTCGAAACTGTGTTTATTCCCGATGGCGATCGTGGCACTTTGTGTGTTTCGTCGCAAGTTGGCTGCTCTTTGGATTGCAGTTTTTGCGCAACCGGTAAGCAGGGTTTTAATCGCGATTTAACCGCGGCTGAAATTATTGGGCAGGTGTGGATTGCAGCTAAATCTTTTGGTCAATTAGCGATTAATGGCCCTCGCACAGTTACCAATGTGGTGATGATGGGCATGGGCGAGCCGCTGCTTAATTTTGATAACGTTGTCGATTCCATGAATTTAATGATGCACGACAACGCTTATGGTTTATCCAAACGTCGCGTTACCTTGAGTACATCTGGTGTGGTTCCACAATTAGATCGCTTGAGTCAATACACCGATGCTTGCCTTGCAATTTCCTTGCACGCGCCTAACGATGAATTGCGTAACGAGTTAGTGCCTATCAATCGTAAATACCCAATTGCAATGGTGCTGGATTCGGCCACCCGTTATATTCAATCCATGCCAGATACACACCGCAAAATTACTATCGAATACACTTTGATTGATCAAGTAAATGATCGCCCACATCACGCGCAAGAACTCGCTGAATTATTGCGTGATGTCCCCGTAAAAATTAATTTAATTCCGTTTAATCCTTTTAATTTATCTAATTACAAACGCGCTAGCAATAATGCTATCCGCAAGTTTCAAGATATTTTAATAGACGCGGGTTACATTACGACCGTGCGTACAACTCGCGGCGAAGACATTGATGCCGCCTGCGGTCAATTGGCCGGTAGCGTAAACGATATTACCAAACGCAGTGAGCGTCACAAGGCTAAGTTTGAAGAAACGCAACCAATAAAAATTGTTGGTTAGGAATTGTTATTTGATTGCAGTATTTGATGACAGTGATGAATTCATACTTTCGGAGTAACACAATGCAAAATAATAAGTTGTTGTTAGGTTTCAAAAGTGTATTTATTTGCGTAGTTGTAAGTGTGTTTTTAATGAGTTGTGTTTCTGAACAAGTTGCTGGCAAAGAAAAGAAAGGTCCAGATAAAAATCGATCGCTGGAATTACATGTGCAAATGGCACTGGGTTATGTTGACAAGGGTAATCGTGAGTCGGCTCGCCATCATTTAACCAAGGCGTTTGAAATAGATAAAAATTCTGCACAGGCCACCAATGCTATGGCCATGCTATATCAGTTGGAAGG
>CAUOQW010000069.1:0-8170 GCA_963506825.1 uncultured Cellvibrio sp. | reverse complement strand
TTCAAAATCTTGGTAGCCCATAGCCGTTGCAGCTTTCAAGGTGCCAATAGGGTCATTAATCATGTCTTTGTTAACGGAATAGAGCTGGAGACCCATTTTATATTTTGGCTTTGCAGCCGCAGCCCAACTAAATGTGGGCAACGCCGTTGCAGCGCCTAATATTCCTATCGATCCTATAAATTTTCTACGATTCATTTTTTAACCCTTCAATAAAATGCTGCTTAGAATTCATGTTGTCCATTGTTGCCTCCTAATCTTTCACATTTGATAGCTAATGTTATTGAGCTTGCTTAGGTATTTTTTCGCCACCGCAGGCAACCTTTTTTCCATCTGCGCTTATTAAGCAGCTAGTGGCCTGACCACCGCACGCAACGTTTTTACCATCCGCACTTATTAGGCAGGCGGTAGACTCTCCACCACAAGCAACATTTTTACCGTCTGCACTGATTAAACAACTGCTCGCTAATCCGCCGCAGGCAACCTCCTTCCCATCAGCACTTATTTGACACGCAGTCGCTTTACCACCACAGGCTATAGACTTTCCGTCAGCACTGCCCATGCAGTAACTTGCGCCTGTATTAGCACTTGCGATAGAGGAAAATAGACAAAGGGCTAAAAAAAGATATTGATAGTTTTTCATATGGTTCCTTTTAATTGTTTTTAACATCGTGTTCAGTAGTGGTACTCCGTCTCATAGGAGAGTGAAATTTCACAGCAAAACTATAATTGATTAGAGTGTTCTAAACGCGCCTTTCTCAAGTCAAATACAAATGATTTGCTCAACGTATCATTAATTAATATTGTATCTTCAGGGTTACTACATAAAAATAAGAGTGCCCTCAAAGCCAAAACACATAAACCTAATGAAACTCCTAAATGAAATCCTGAATTTGCATAAAATACCAGCGACACAACAACTGCAACTGCCAAAAAAACCGAGACTGTTCTTAATAGTGCTTGAATAGTAGATATGGGCTCGTAAAATTGATTCGTCACTATTAGACCAAGCGCCATTTTTCCAGGTGATGCATGGAGGGGTGACACTTCAAACAGAAAAAAATATGCAGCGGAAACCAGCAGTAATAATGCGGTGAAATATCCCAGATGAATCGACCTCATATCGAATAATTGTGCAAAAAACATGAGTGAAAATAGACTGATTAAAATTAGTGTGTCAACAGAAAAAGCAAAAAATCGATTCACTATTGTCGCGTGAGGCATAACAGAAAACCGATGCATACTGGGAGCTTCAAACTTTACTGACATTGCCCCTCGTAAACCACTTAACTTTTTAGTATTGTGAACATCGCTAATTTTATTTAACAAGTCTGTAATTACATCCGAATCCAAAAGGACATTAATATAATCTCTATTAGCATCCCAATTGAATATGTCATTCAAATAACTAATAAGCTCTGATTTTATTTGATGAGCGTAATTCTTCTTGTTGTGCTCACCCAACAACTGAAGTATCGCTATCCCTAGCCGCCAGTTAAAATCTGTATCTAAAATATATGGCGAATCCATTAAAAACTGCCATGATTCAATTTCATTAAATTTGGTTTCTGTACTCAGAAGATTCTGAGTATTTTCCAGGAATCGACAAATTTCAATTTGATACCTATCTTCCGATTCATGCGAATCAGTTTTTTTAGAAGAAACGGAGGATATTGCTAGACTTTCGTCTTCATGAAAATATTTTTCTTCAATACCACGTTCTTTAGCGCCGACTTCACCATGAAAGTTATTATCTTGTGTTTCATTGATACTTTCAGCGCCTTGCCACTCACTCTTTGATTGATCAATAGCAGCTTTATAGGCAATATGTAGCTCCTGAAATTTTTCAGGGTGCTCATCTGGCCGTGTAACTTTTAATTTTTTTGCATAGGCTTGTTTGATTTCTTTTAGATTATTAGTGCGCTCAATCGCAAGTATTTCCCAGACATCCATTACTGCCATTCCTCGTTATCGAGACTTTTAAAAATATGCTCCATCTGTGAATTATACTTTTTTATTTCAATCGGATTTTGTCTTTCAAGCACCTTGTCGTACTCAGCCAACATCTTCGCAATATTCTCACGTTTTTCACCGAGACTGGATTCATAAAGGCGTTCACCTAGGGCTAGTAGGGCACGATTATGCTCTTGCTCTCTAGGATGAAATTTTAATGTGGCGAGTTTCTTTCGAGATTTTTCTTTTTCTTCCTGCGAGAGAGCTCCGGAAGAATGCTCAATAACTGTGTTTGTAATTTTTCCCGTCGACAGCACTGTTACGTCAACTTCTAGCAAACCGTTCATGTCATAACTATAACGAACGTCTATACTCTCTTTCCCAGCAGGTCCTTTAGGTACATCTACATTTAATCTCCCGAGAAAAATATTTTTGCTAACAAAACGGTTTTCACCCTGATATATCCCTACTGACACTTGTGTTTGGTTATCTTGCACAGTGAATAATTGACAACTAACACTAATGGGAACAACAGAGTTACGCTCAATAATTGGTAAAAAATATGCACTTTCACGAGTATTCTCATTAAAAACTTCGGTTCCAAGTGTGTAAGGACAAACATCTGTGAGCACTATGTCATTCAATGCTTTATCTTTGGATTTAAGACCGGCCTGAATTGTTGCGCCCATTGCAATAGCGCAATCAGGATCAAGATGGCAGGAGGGCAGTCGGCTAAACATTCGGCCAATAGTATTCCTAAAAAGATTCATTCTCGTTGCGCCACCAACCAGAACTACGTCAGTTATGGATTGAGGGCTTATATCGGCATCAGCAAGTGCCCTTTCGATGGGACGTTTTACCCTGAGCATTAACGGTGTTGCTATGCGGTTGAACCATTCTTCGGTAGCTTGCCAATGAATTGCTTTATCTTCTAACTGTAACTCTATAGTTTGCTCCTCTTTGATGGCTATACGACGTTTAATGGTTTCCATTTGCATTAAAAGCTGGTTGAGCTGTTGATTTCCAACATCACTTTTCATAATGTTATTTTTCAAGAGAAAATCATTGACCATAGCATCAACAAAATCTTCGCCACCAAGAAAATTATCTCCAGCACTGGCGTTAACTTCCATTATGCCTTCAAAGAACTCTAGGATGGACACATCGAAGGTACCGCCGCCCATATCCAAAACGATAAAAGTTCCCTCTGGTTTTTCATGTAATCCATAGGCAAGCGCTGCAGCAGTTGGCTCGTTAATTAATCGTTCAACTTTAAAGCCTGCAAGCTCCCCCGCCATTTTGGTTGCGTATCGTTGGTTGTTATTAAAATATGCAGGCACACTAATGACTGCCTCGGTAACGATTTCACCCAAGTAGGCTTCGGCATCATCTTTAAGTGATCGCAATACAATTGAAGAGAGTTCCGTAGCGGTAAAACTTTTATTGCCAATATTTATTTTATGCTCTGTGCCCATCAATCGCTTGAATACCGCGACGGTTTGCTTGCTGTGGCTGATTAGTCGATCTTTGGCAATGCGTCCGACACTTAGGTTTCCGTCGTCATCAATCCCCACAACTGAAGGTGTTAAAAGATCACCTAACCTATTTGGGATCAGCTGAACACCTGCCTCCGTCCATACACCACAACTACTATTCGTGGTACCAAGGTCAATTCCAATTATCGCCACATAAACTCCTTAAATTAGTGTCAGGGTAAATTTATATTTCTGCTTTAAGCATCAAGCCCGTAGGTACGATTAGCGCAGCGTAATCGTACGCATGTTAATATCCATATTCAATGTCGCATTATCACCACACAACCAACTGTATGCGATATTTTTTTATACAAGCTTTGTAATAGAGCAATGTCATCTATCAAAAAATGATCATGCTGCTCTAATAAATTAACAGTAAACAATCAGGTTGATTCGGTAATTTTTTGTTCAACGATAATATGGCATTCCTTTGCGCTTTGCTAATTTGGTTAGTTTTTCATGCGTACGATTACGCTGCGCTAATCGTACCTACGGGGAGAAAAGTGAATGTGGTTTTGTTTGATGGGTTTTTGCAGTGATTGCGAGGTATGCAGTTAGAATTTATAAAACGCTACGCATTCCTAGCTTCTAAATACGCCCTGCGCGCTAATGCCAAGGCTCCAGTAATACCGGCATCGCCACCTAAGGCGGTGGGGATTATGTAGCTATCCATATCGTCTAGCGCGGCATCGTGCGCGTAGGCGTTCAGCATTTTTTTAAGGTTCGCGCGAATTTTGGGGTAGAGAAAACTGCGGGTCATAACGCCGCCGCCAAAAATAATTTTTTCTGGGGCGTACATCCACGTGAGGTTCACGCACATTACCGCTAGGTAATAGGCTTCTAAATCCCACGCGGGGTGTTCAGGTGGTAATTGTTTTGGGTGAGTTTGCCAGCGTTTGTGAATCGCGGTGCCCGATGCCAAACCTTCCAAGCAGTTGCCGTGAAACGAACAGCTCCCTGCAAAGTCTTTATCCTCCTCCGCCAATGGAACCATCATATGGCCCACCTCTGGGTGACTAATACCTTGCATTAACTTCCCGCCTGCAAAAATCCCCGCGCCTACGCCGGTGCCCACGGTAACGTAAACAAAGTTTTCACAATCCACTGCGGCGCCTTCAGTGAACTCGCCCATGGCTGAGCTGTTAACGTCAGTTTCTATTTCAACCAGCACATTGAGTGAGTCTTTAAAGAAGGCCCGCAAGTTGATATTGGACCAACCGGGGCGTGGGGTTTTGGTGATAAAGCCATAGGTGGGCGAGCGAGGGTTAAAGTCTAATGGGCCGAAAGAGACTATGCCCACAGCTGCCAATTGGCCAAACTCAGGTGCCGATTGAATAAAGAAATCTCTTACGGCGGCCAGCGTTTCTTCTGACGTGGTGGTGGGAATATCGATACGCGCCTTAATAAACCCGCGCGAATCCGCCAATACGCAAATAAACTTGGTTCCACCGGCCTCAACGCCACCAAAGAGTGGTTTTGCATTTTCCTGGCTCATTACTACACCTTCTACAGCGACTTTGCTTGAGTGTAGAACATAAGACCAAAACCATCACAATTTAAAATGGGTACAATGTGCGCCACAAAAGATGATTTGAGCGCTTTTTACGCAGCGCTATAACTAAAAGAGAAATTTAGGTAAGAGATATGAGCGATAAGTTTGAACAGGCAGCCATTGGCGAATATGAACGATCTGCCAATGATATAGGCAAACTGAAAACAACCTTGGCACCACTGAAAAGATCTTACCTGCGCTTTGATAAGATTATCGCCACTACGATTGAAGAGTCGCCCACAAAACCTGCGTGCAAAGCCGGCTGTTCTTATTGCTGTTATTACAAGGTGGAAGTTAAAGCCCATGAGATGCTGTTAATTCATGAGCATATGAAAAAAAATCTAGCGCCAACACTAACTACACAAATTCTTACTAGCGCATCAGAGAATGCAGAAGTCATTCGCGCCCTTACCCCCAAAGAACATTTAGCCACCAATATTAAATGCCCCTTTTTAATTGAAAACCAATGCAGTATTTATGACGTGCGCCCCTTCCGCTGCAGAAGTTTTCACGCGGTGAAAGTGGATGCCTGCGAAGCCTCATTCGCAAACCCGAGCGACTTTAGTATTGCCACTGAATTAATTGAAGATGTATCTCACTACAGCGATGCACTTTCGCAAGGTTTTGAAGCGGCAGCTATGGATACCGGCTACGATCACAGAACTTATGATTTAAATACTGCGCTGCTTGAAGTCTTTGCCGATGCAAGTATCGACAAGCGTTACAAACGCGGTAAGAAAGTATTTAAAACCGCGATTGAAGTTTTAGATGAGGCGGAGTGATTCTATTTATGACCCTTCGACAAGCTCAGGGCGAGCGGAGCTTCATTTAATAATCCGTTAGCCCTAGTTCCGCTCATCCTGAGCGAAAAGCCAAATAACCCCGCTCATCCTGAGCGCGCAGCAGTCGAAGGATTGGTTAGCGCCCTTCGACTGCTTCGCGCTCAGGGTGAGCGGAAAAATTATTTTATTTGATAAAAAGCGACACAACCCCCATAAGACTTACACTCAGCAAACTCACACCCAGCACGCGATAAAAAACCTTGGGGTCGCCATCCACAATTTTTTGGTGGAAACGCAAACCAATTAAATGGCCGATAGTTGCGCAAGGCAATAACCACAAGTGTTGCGCCAACTGCAAATCAACGCCCGCAATTATAAACGCGATCATTTTGATCACGACCAAAATAAACCAAAGTACAAATAAGGTATCGCGCAATTGGTGTTTGGCAACGTGAGTGCCGAACACTGAAATAATTAAGGGCGCACCGATTAAGGATGTTCCGCTGATATACGCACCTAGCACCAAAAATAATTTATCCAACCATGGGTTAGTGCTCTTAAAAGGTTTATTCAAAATATAGGTTACGGAATACACCGATACGATTGAAAAAATAATCCCCGTCATCACACTCGCCGGAATTGTGAGCAAACCGGCTACGCCTATTAATTTGGGAATGATCATTACCTTCATGGACTTTTTTAAATAAGCCCAATCAATCGTACCGCCTGCTCTACTGCCGTCACCTAGTTGCACATCGCCCGCAAGAATCGCTTGGCGATGTTTTTCCTCTCGATGTTTTAGATGATTTTGCCAAACCGTAATCGATGAAAAAAATAATAAATGCACCGCAATAATCGGTAAGTACACCAACGGCCTGTTATCAATCAACAGCAGAAATGGCAGCGACATAACTGCGCCACCAAAACCTAAACCCGAGCGCACAAAACCGCTCCACACAAATACCAATGCTATCAACACATATTGATAAGCCTGCAACTCTGACATGTTCAATCGCCCTAAAAACGTGAACCGCGATTATGGCAGCGCCACCTGAAACTGCAATCGATAGAGAACCCTAAGTAAGTTGCAGTATTGAATTATGCAAAGAATATGAACACTCGCGTAAACGCCGAACTCACGCTTGTATCGCCAGTCTCACGGAGTAAGCTGATACACATCAGTCACACAACCCAACAATATTGCGAGGAATTTATGAGCAAAAGCCTATCCCGTTTATTAGCCGCTATGACTTGTGCAGCATCATTAAGTGTTTACGCTGCAGATGCAAACGACCCACAACGCCCACGCCAACCACCACAAGCCGCATTAGATGCGTGCAAAAGCGCTACCGAAGGTGCGACCTGTCAATTTACTGGGCGCAACGATGAAACTGTTGCTGGCACCTGCAAAGCGCCCCGCAACAGTGAAGAAAAATCGCCACTGGTGTGTCGCCCAGACCGCAAGGACTGGAAACCGAAAGACGGTGCCGAGAAAGACCACACTGCCCATTAATTCACTCACAAGGCTTGCGATCCCCCTCATTGCAAGCCTTCCTTTTTCACACTATTGCTATATATTGCCGAGCTAAATTTCTGTTTCCCTTCTGCTGTACACCTCGGTAATTGTTGTGACCACACCTACTCAAGCTTCACCTAATCAAACGCCTCCTAAAAGCTCGCTTAGTCTCGTTTCGCAAACCTTGCAAGAGTGGAAAACTCTCGCCTTGCTTGGGCTGCCGATTATGGTGGCGCAACTCGCACAAATGGCGAATGGCGTGGTGGATACCATGATGGCTGGCCATGCCAGCGCGCGGGATTTAGCGGCGGTGGGTATAGGTACCGGAATTTGGGGGCCAGTGCTGCTTTTTTTTATTGGCGTGCTAAGCGCGTTACAGCCTTTGATCTCTGGGCATCGCGGGGCAAACAACCACGTGCGCATTATGCCCATCACATGGCAAGGTTTATACATTGCCGCTATCGGCTCGGTGATTATGGCGGCGATTCTCACTCATGTGCGCCCTATCTTTGTCGCCTTGGGATTGGATGCCGAAACCACCGATATCGCCCAAGGTTATTTGGATGCCCTCGCTTGGGGGATTCCTGCGGTATTGCTGCTCAACGCTTTGCGTGGTCTTACTGATGGCTTGGGGCACACACGTATCATCATGGTGTTTTTCTTAATCAGCACCGTGATTAATGTGCCCTTCAACTATCTCTTTATTTTTGGGTTTTCCATTGGCGATTGGCAGGTACCTGCCATGGGCGGCGTGGGTTGTGGTTGGGCGACGGCGGCATCTAACTGGATTGCGGCAATCGCGCTCTTGATCTATTTAAATCGCAGCAAAATCTAC
>CAUOQW010000068.1:0-8193 GCA_963506825.1 uncultured Cellvibrio sp. | reverse complement strand
CGCGCCGGAATGCACCTATTCGAACGCAAATAGTTAAAGTTGTTATTGGGACGGGGTATGGGGAAATTTATTCGAACGCCAGTGAACGTGATAAAAGTTCTTTTGACGACTCCAGCATGGAGCTGATGTGGGTAAGAAAGGAGTTGGTGCAATTACCGGGGAGGTCTGAGAAAGACCCAGTGCGGGCAGTGAAAGCTGGACATAGAAGCCATGAACAATGGAGGGGTACAAATGACCAAACTTAAGCACACCTTAGAGCTTGTATTTTCAAGCTAAACACACCAGAATTCTGTATATATGAACAGTATTCTGGTGTGTTTTATGGATGCTTACGAAGACGATATCGAGAACCCTGATCCTTGGATAGTCGCGCCCACTAAAGCGATTAAAGGGCGTGGTGCCATCACTAATTTGGCTGGGCGTTACGAAACCCGAATTGTTGAAGCAGTTGATGACGGTTGGAATAGTGATAACAGTTGGGCAAAGGGCGAAGACGAGCAAATGTATGGTGAGAAAAACCAGTATTTCAAAACCGAAGTAACCCACGAAACAGCCAAAACAATTCTCTCCCGCAATCAATCCCCAGACTTACCCTTTAGCCTCTCATTGAATCCCTATCGCGGTTGTGAGCACGGCTGCATCTATTGTTTTGCGCGCCCCACCCATTCCTATTTGGGGTTATCGCCCGGGTTGGATTTTGAAACACGCTTATTTGCCAAAATAAATGCGCCTGAATTACTGCGCCAAGAACTAGCTGCGCCTGCTTATATACCCAGCGCACTGGCATTGGGGGTGAATACAGATGCCTATCAGCCCTGCGAGCGCAAACTGCAATTAACGCGGCAGGTGTTAGAAGTACTGCACGAATGTCGGCACCCCGTTGGGTTAATCACCAAGTCCTCCCTCATTGAGCGGGATATGGATTTGCTGATGGCTATGGCGCGTGAAAACCTCGCAATGGCCGCCATCACTATAACTACCCTTGATCACGATATTGCGCGCACACTTGAGCCGCGCGCCGCATCGCCCACGCGTAGGTTGGAAACTATTCGGCGATTAGCGGAAGCAGGCATTCCGGTGTCAGTTAGCGTTGCCCCCATTATTCCCTTTGTGACCGATCAGGATTTAGAAAAAATCCTTACCGCCGCATTTGCAGCGGGCGCAACCTCTGCGGGCTATACCATTCTGCGTTTGCCATGGGAGGTGAATCCGCTGTTTCAGCAGTGGCTGGAAACCCATTTCCCCGAGCGTGCCGAACGCGTGATGAACCGTATTCGCGATATGCGCGGCGGCAAGGATTACAACGCCAATTTTAGTTCGCGTATGCGCGGTGAAGGTTTGTGGGCGGATATGATTCGCCAGCGCTTTGAAAAAGCACTTGCCAGACTAAGTGGTAAAAAAGGTTCGCGATTTGGCGCATTGGATAACTCCAAATTCCGCAAACCGCTCTGTGTGCCTGTACGAAAAAACCGTGGTGATGAACAATTGGATTTTTTCAGTTAAATCATCACAGCCGCATATGCCATTAAAGCGCACTCCGTACGCTATCGAACAATTTAAGTGAGCGTCTTTTGGTAGGATTGAAGACCTACAAAACCTTATTTGTTCGGTAAACGTTTTAGGCAACGTCATGTTGTCGGAGGATAGAAAAATGGAACATCGCTACGTGATTGATTACACCTTGGATGGCCAGCAAGAGTCGCTTGAAGTAATTACAGACTCAGAAGCTTTAACACCGGAGGAAGCAAAAAAGCGCGTTAAAGCAGCTGCCAAACCTTACGGTAAAACCACCATCGAAAATATTAAAATTGTTACAGTGCAGAGCGCCGAAGTTATAGATACTGACCCTGAAACATCGGCGAGTGAGTAGGTTTAGCGTGTACTCCCCGGTGGGGTCTTTTTAAACCAATCTACAATGTCTGGCATGTGATTTTCAAAATTTCCCGGTATCGATAAATTAAGTGCACCCGCACGCTCAGCGCTGCGATTTTCGAAGTCGTGCGTGATTCCCCCAGGTGCCAGCACAAATGAACCTTTAGGCGCATCTATCCATTTGTCGCCAACCAAAAAACTCATCACACCTTCAATAACGTAAAACACATCATCTTCCGGGTGCGAGTGCGCTCCCGGACCTTTCGAGTGAGGTTCCAACCACCACTCCGATATTGAATAGGCACCCTCTGTTTCAGCACAGTCTGCTTTAAATTGTGCAGACATAGTTCCCATTGAATAGGAGCGCCCTTCACCGGGAGCCAACATAATAGGTTTACGCATGACAAGTTCTCCTTGGTTAAATTAGCTCTTCTACCGCTTTCTTTGCATGAATTTCCGTTGTGTCATACAAAGGTATATTGGTGTCTGATTGTTTAACGAGCATGCTTATTTCGGTGCAGCCTAAAATTATCGCTTCAGCTCCACTAAGGGATAGTTCACCAATAATTCTGAGGTATTCATGCTTTGAGGTTAATTCAATTTTACCAAGGCATAGCTCGTTATAGATTATGTTGTGCACTATTTTTCGGTCAGCGGTATTTGGAACAATAACTTTTAGTCCGTATTTTTCTTCTAGTCGGCCTTTATAAAAATCTTGTTCCATAGTAAATGCCGTGCCAAGTAAACCGACGGTTTTAATATTATTGTTAATAAGAATTTCTGCTGTTGCATCCACTATGTGAAGAATAGGTATTCTTATCGCCTGTTGAATTTGTGGTGCCACCTTGTGCATTGTGTTTGTGCAAATGAGCAGGAAATCTGCGCCAGCGGCTTCAATTCTTTTTGCGGCTTCCGCCAATATAAGTGCAGTGCCTTCCCAATCTCCTTGATGCTGTAATTTTTCTATCGGCCCAAAGTCAACGCTAACCATAGCAATTTGCGCAGAGTGCAAACCGCCCAGTTTATTTTTAACGCCTTCATTGATTGCTCTGTAGTAACCGACAGTGCTTTCCCAACTCATTCCACCTAATAGTCCTACGTTTTTCATTTCACTTTTCCTTTTCAAGCTTCGCTTGGAATAAATTAAGAATATCTTCATTACCAAGCAGGAGCTTGGGAACGAGAGGATATAGGTATAACTTCACCTGCAATTCACAAGTTTTTAGACTTCGCATGTTCTTTATATTTCAAACCAAACCTATTAATTTCACTACCGCAGGAATGGCAATTAAATACACCTCTAAATCTCTGAGAAAAACTATTACATAAAACCATGTCGGGCAAAGCTTGACCGCAAACTTCACACTTATAAGTTTTTCTTTCGGATGAATAGCCTATACCATCTAAATTCTTAATTGCGCCCCAAATAAACGAAAACAGAAAAACGAGGCCTAAAGTTTTAACCTGAGGTAATCCTATTAACATCCAGATAAACCAAGATAAAAAAGTAATCGAAATACCAACAATTATTCCAGCAAATAGCCTAGACATTGACATCACCAATTTTTTACAATTTATTAAACAGCCACCGACTATATCTCCCCCAATCCCAAAAATCCAACCATCTCAAAAAACAAAAAAGCCAGCACATTTCTGCACTGGCTTTTCTTGAACTAAAAAACTATTTCGCTTGCAGTTACTGTATTTGCGCCAATCTCACTTTAGCGCGCTCGCCTGCTTCACCGCCGCCCGCGGCGACCTGCTGAAAGTAAGTGCGGGCAGTATTGCGGTCGCCTTTAGCGAGTGCGATTTCACCCAATTGTTCGCTCGCTTCTTGTGTGGGTAGTAGACGTTGGCTGGCCACTAAATCACGCTCGGCATTGCTGCTATTGCCCAACTCCCTATAAGCCATTCCACGATAAATATAAGGGCGGAAGAAGTTAGGGTTGGCGGCGATGGCTTTATCCAACGCGGGAACTGCTTCCTTGTTACGATCTTGCTGCAACAGGAGTTGGCCTTTCAGTTCCCAGAACAGGTTTTCTCTAGGTTGTTGTTGAATAGAGTTATCCACTAGCGATAAGGCTTTATCGTACTGTTTGGATTTGGCGGCTTTCATCGCATCTTCATAGTTTTTGTAAGCATCCTTATCTTTTTTGAGCTGCCCAAGCGCGCGTTGGAAAGCTTCTTTGTTGCGGGTACCGGCTTTGGGGTATTTGGCTATTTCTGCACGGTTAGCGGCTACGCGGTCGCGTGAGGGCGGGTGGCTGGCGAACATGCCTTCCAGCCAGCCGGGTTCTTGTTTATCAAACATGCGTACAAATAATTCCTGCAGTTCTACGGCGCCCTGTGGATCGTAACCCGCCTTCACCATGTATTTAATGCCGTACTTATCGGAATCTAATTCGTGGTCGCGTGAATACTTGGAATTCCACGCGTTTGCGCCTACCGCCAAGGCACCTACCGCCAATATGCCGTATTCAGGTTTTTTGTTGGCAATGGCTACACCCGCTAATAGCGCACCCGCGCCCACAACCATTTGCTGGGTTTTAGCGCTGGCACCGTGGCGTGCAGCGGCGTGCACAATTTCGTGGACAAGCACGGCGGCGAGTTGGGCTTCATCTTCTAATTGCACTAAAAGCCCACGGTTAATTGCCAACTTGCCACCGGGCATGGCCCAAGCATTGGGGGTGTCGTTATTCAGTACTACAAATTCATAGGGGAGATTGGGTACATCGCTTACTGCTGCGAGTTTTTTGCCCACTTGGCTTACGTAAGCGGTAAGGCCTGGGTCAACCACATACTTGCCACCTTGCGATTGCTGGCTAGGGCCGTAATGTTGCTGGCCAGCAGCAATATCTTGCTGGACTGAGTCAATGATCATTTCTTTCTTGCCGGTAACAGGGTTTACCGCGCAGGCGGTGAGGCCTGTGGCTAAGATTGCGCAGGTCAATATTCGCTTAATGTGTTTCATGGAACCTCCATTATTGGGGACTTATCTCAGATATAATGCCACACAAACACTATTAAACTAAGTTACCTAGATTACCTTCGTACGAGACTCTGAATGAAAGCCTTACAAGTTATTGAACTCTTCGCCGGGTTAGGTGCAAACGGCCAACCGATTGTAGAAAAAATGCATGTACGCGAGTTGGAAAACGGCCATATGCAATTGGTGAAATCCCCCGCGTTTATTAAAGCCTTGGCAAGTGGCGATGTGATCCGTTGCGATGTCCCCAATCAAGAGTTTGAAATCGTGCAGCGCAGCGGCAATTTAAATGTGCGCGTTTTCAGCCGCGATGAAATTGCCCCGCTGGCCGATGCAATTACGCCTGAGATTGAAAAACTTGGCGGTGATCTGGATATAGAAACGCCGCGTATGTTGGTGTACTCAATTCATGTGAGCTGCGGCTTTAGCGTGGTGGAAGATTTACTGAATCAACATATCGGCAAAGATGGCCGCAGCGCTTGGATGTACGGCAACGTCTATGACCCCATCGACGGCCAAACGCCCTTGAATTGGTGGCAGGAAATTTTAAAGCCGGAATAATAAATGTAGGGATTTGATTTCTTGATATTTCCGCTCATCCTGAGCGCGCAGCAGTCGAAGGATTTGGTGCGAAACCCTTCGACAGGCTCAGGGCGAGCGGTAGATATAAGTTTTACTAATCACTTTTTTCACTGACACAAAAATTTAAATACATTAGAAACTCTATGCTGTTATTGATCTCCCCCGCGAAAACCCTCGATGTTAAAACGCCTGCGCCCACCACCGAATTCACGCAGGCGGATTTTCTCAAAGAATCCAAACAACTTATTAGCGAATTGCGTGTGCTTGCCCCGCAGGATATTTCGCAGCTTATGAGCATTAGCGACAAGTTGGGCGTGCTCAACTTTGATCGCTTCGCCAGTTGGAAAACGCCGTTTAAACCCAGCAACGCCAAGCAAGCACTGTTTGCGTTTCAGGGCGATGTGTATACAGGTATGCAGGCTGAGAATTTTTCGGCGGCAGATATTGAATTCGCGCAGCAGCATTTGCGCATTCTCTCTGGCCTCTATGGTTTGTTGCGCCCGCTGGATTTAATGCAGGCCTATCGGTTAGAAATGGGTACTGGCTTTGCTAATTCTCGCGGTAAAAATCTCTATGAATTCTGGGGTGAGAGCATTACCAAGGCCATCAACAAACAGCTCGCAGCATTGAATAGCTCGGTGGTGATTAATCTTGCCTCCAATGAATATTTCAGCGCGGTAAAGCCTAAATTGCTAAAAGCTGAAATTATTACCCCCATCTTTAAAGACAAGAAAAATGGCCAGTACAAAATCATCAGCTTCTTCGCAAAAAAAGCGCGCGGCATGATGAGCGCTTATATTATCCAAAACCGAATTAACGACCCTGAAGCTATCAAACGCTTTGATGTTGCCGGTTACAATTTTAACGCGGCACTCTCTAGCGAGCGCGACTGGGTATTTACGCGCGAAGAAGTTTAAAAAATCATGCAAATTGACTTCATATTCCACAAAGCTCGGCTAAGCTTCGCTTATTAAAATATTCATTCTTAGAAGTTTGTTGCATTTATGGCGCTGGAGTCATAAAGTTTTACCGCGTTTTTGGCGTGATCCTATAAATCCAATAAAGATCCAAATCCAATAATAAAGGACAAGTATGACGGTAAATAATCACTTTTTACTGCACGCAGTGGAAAGTATGAGTCAGGTAGCGCCCGTATCCTTCCGTCGAATTTTCAACGGTTATGGAATCTATCACCAAGGGGTGCAATTTGCGATTGTCATTAATGACCGTCTTTACTTCCGCGCCGACGACTTTTCCCGTTCCCTCTATACCGCCAAACACATGACGCCCTTTTTGCCCTCCACCATCGGCAATAGCGAATCTAACTTTTTTCAACTGCCCGACGATGTGCTTGCTCATCCCCCCGAATTGATCTTCTGGATGCGCATTGCTGTGGAAGCTGCTCAAGGTGGCTACTCACTGGATGACGAAGAGCCAAGAGTAGATATACCTATACGTCGTCTAAAGGCGCGTTAAGCAAAGTCATTATATTGAGCTAGGCTGAAAGAATACCTATAGGGACTCAGCTATGGCATTGAAAATTCTGGTGGCAGACGATGCCACCTTCATCCGCGACATGATCAAAAAGCAATTGCGTGACCGTATCCCAGGCGTAGAAATTTTTGATGCTGTGGATGGCGCTCGCGCCTTTGCGCTATTCAAGCAAAACGATATAGACCTGATTTTGTCGGACTGGGAAATGCCGCTCATGACCGGCGAAGAATTACTGCGCAATGTGCGCGCCTTACCCAACGGCGCAAAAACCCCCTTTATTATGATCAGCAGTCGTGGCGACCGCGATCATATTGTCAAAGCCATTCAAGCCGGTGTGTCAGATTACATTTCAAAACCTTTTACCCCGGAAGAGTTTCATAAAAAGGTCTACAAACAACTGCGCGTTATTGGCAAAGTGCCCACCGTCGCCATGCCTAGTTTAATGCAAGGGGTCGCCAATTCTTCCATAGGTGTTTTAACCGGTGGCCGGGCAGAAGCTCCCGCACCAAAACCTGTACAAAGCGCAAGTGCATCACTCCTAACGGGTGCTACAGGGTCATTATTGACGGGCACAAAACCAATACAAGCGGTTCCGGCTCCCACCAAAACGGCAAAAGCCCAAGCGCAATTACGCTTTTCTAATAATCGAATTTTCCCCTGTATTATTCGCGAGATGTCGCTGCAACTAATGAGCTGCGCGTTACAGCGTGCCGATAATCTCCCCACACTCTTTGAACAAGCGGTAGTAGATATCGATATGGGTGAAGACAATGGCCTAGCGCGTGTAAACGGCTATGTACACAGTATGATGGCGGGCGAAAATCGCGCTGATTCCAACACCTTAAAAATCGTGATTCGCTTTGTGGATAACGATGCAGATAAATTTGAAGTCTTATCGAAATTTATCGCGCAAATGTAGTTAGTGTTTCCTCCGTTTCCATATTCGTAACATACAAGCCGCCAGTAATAGCCCGATTACTATTTTTAACCCTAAAGAAAAATTAGCGGGATCCGTTTCACTTTGCGTTATTTTTTCAGATGCGCCTGGAAATTTTTTCAGAGCGTGTGTTGAAGAATCATCGTGGTTAAATTGAGGGCTAATCTTAATGCTGCGTATTGAAGATTGTGCGTTGCCATTGGATTGGCGTTGACTGGCCATCTGACTCGATTGATTATCGGTATTGGTTGTTGCACTGGCGCTTGCTGAGGTTTGTGTATTTGCCGTTGGTTTTTGTATTTCAACGGTAACTGATGATATT
>CAUOQW010000067.1:0-8194 GCA_963506825.1 uncultured Cellvibrio sp. | reverse complement strand
TGATAAAATCAACACCTAGTACATAGGTCAGGATGCTATCGCTAGAGTAGCGTTCGGCGGCAGCGCCAATCACCCAAGCGGAATCATCAATACCTTGTGACTTGGCGACTTTGGAATCTATATTCAGATTGCCCACATGGGCAGACCAGCTCCAGCCGCTATAGGCTTGGCTTTGAGGTGCAGGAGCAGCCATAACTGGGCTTGCGAGCAGAGCGCTGACCAGAGAGGTGCCAAGGGCAAATAGGCCGAGAGTTTTGTGTGGAGTGTGTAGAGTGCGAAACATAAGAAATCATCCATAAGTTAATTTTTAGTAAGCAGGAGATTAGTCCCGAGCCTTATTTAGGCGGCGAGCACTCTACAACACCATAAAAGTTAGCGCCAGATGTGAGTTTGCTGTGAATTAATCGCGCCAAGTCTATATAATTTGCGCTTTCTTACTAGGTCGCCGGAGATTATCCGGATTGATGGAGCTCCACATGTCTGATCGCATTGCACAAGTTACGCGCAACACCCTTGAAACCAAAATCAGCGTAAGCCTCAATCTGGATGGCACGGGCAAAGGCGTGTTCAATACCGGTGTGCCATTTTTAGAGCACATGATGGATCAAATTGCCCGTCATGGCATGATTGATCTGGACGTAACTTGCGACGGCGATACCCACATTGACGATCACCACTCAGTGGAAGATATAGGCATCACCATCGGCCAAGCCATTGCCAAAGCGGTGGGCGACAAGAAAGGTATTCGCCGTTACGGCCATGCTTATGTACCGTTGGATGAAGCTTTGTCGCGCGTGGTTATCGACTTCTCTGGCCGCCCCGGCTTGGTGATGCAAATCCCCTTTACCCAAAAACGCGTCGGTCAATTCGATGTTGAGTTGTTTTGGGAATTCTTCCAAGGCTTCGTCAACCATGCCGGTGTGACCTTGCACGTGGACAATCTGCGCGGCCACAACGCCCATCACCAGATTGAAACCGTGTTCAAAGCCTTTGGCCGCGCCCTGCGTATGGCGCTCGAATTAGACCCACGTATGGAAGGCATAATGCCCTCCACAAAAGGTAGTTTGTAAGTAATGACTCAACAGACAGTTGCCGTTATCGACTACGGCATGGGTAACCTTCACTCGGTGAAGAGTGCTTTGGAACACGTTGCCCCTGAGCAAAAAATAGTTGTGACCTCAGATCCTGCTGTGGTTGCAGCGGCTGATCGTGTGATATTCCCCGGTGTAGGTGCGATCCGCGATTGCATGGGGGAGATCAATCGTCTCGGCTTCGACAAATTGCTGCGCGAACAAGTCGCCACTGGCAAACCTGTGCTCGCGATTTGTGTAGGCCTGCAGGCCTTAATGGATCACAGCGAAGAAAATAACGGTGTGGATTGCATAGGTATTTTTGCCGGCCAAGTGAAGTTTTTTGGCGCTCACCACAAAGATGCTGCGGGCAACTCTTTGAAAGTGCCACATATGGGCTGGAATCAGGTGCAACACAATGATCACCCGCTCTGGGCAGACATTCCTCAAGATAGCCGCTTCTACTTCGTGCACAGTTTTTATGTGCAAGCGTCAGATGAGAGTTTGGTGGCAGCGACCTGTGAATACGGTGTGAAATTTCATACCGCTTTGACTCGAGGCAATCTCTTTGCGGTGCAATTCCACCCTGAAAAGAGCCACACGTCAGGCTTGCAGTTGCTTAAGAATTTTTTACAGTGGGATGGTAAGGCTTAATCGCGCCTATCCGTAAGTTGGTGGTGAGCTTGCGAACCCCAACACTTTTCATCCACGCACTTTTACTGTTATTTGGCACCTGTTTTGGGCTGAAAGATGGTCATGTTGGGGTTCGTTCCTCACCCCAACCTACGAGTGTGCTTACATTAAAGAGATTGTTTGATGCTAATTATCCCCGCCATTGATTTAAAAGACGGCCAATGTGTACGTTTACGCCAAGGTTTAATGGACGATTCCACTGTGTTCTCCGACGATCCCGTCGCAATGGCGAAACAATGGGTTGATCAAGGTTGCCGCCGTTTGCATCTGGTCGATCTCAACGGTGCTTTTGAGGGTAAGCCAATGAATGGCGACGTAGTGACTGCTATCGCCAAAGCCTACCCAAATCTACCCATCCAGATCGGCGGCGGTATTCGCAGTGCGGAGACTATCGAGTACTACCTCAATGCCGGTGTGCAGTATTTGATTATCGGCACCAAAGCGGTAAAAGAGCCGCAGTTTGTGACCGATATGTGCCAACAATTCCCCGGTCATATCATCGTTGGCCTCGATGCAAAAGATGGTTGGGTGGCAACTGATGGTTGGGCAGAAGTGTCCAACATCCAAGCCTCTGAACTGGCTAAACGTTTTGAGCAAGATGGCGTAAGCAGCATCGTCTACACCGATATCGCCCGCGACGGCATGATGCAAGGCGTAAATGTGCGGGCGACTGTCGCTATGGCGCAGGCGTCCAGTATCCCGATTATCGCCTCCGGTGGCGTAACCAATATGCAAGACATAATCGCGTTGAAAGCCGAATCCCATAAAGGTATTTGTGGTGCCATTACCGGCCGCGCGATTTACGAAGGTACATTGACCATGGCGGAAGCACAGGCTTATTGCGACTCACTTTAACCTGTGCTGAGTAAGTTGGGCGTTGTCGCTCAGCTTGCGTGAGAAGATTATGTTGCGAAGTCATCGCTTAACAATTATTGCATTAATCATTTTCATCTTGCCGCTGAAGGCTTTTTCGGCGCCAGATGTTCACCCCCCTTACACCTTGGATCGCTCGGAAGTTATCGATTTTCACGCTAAGGCGAATGGCAAAGATTATGAAATCTATATCAAGCTTCCTGAAAACTACGGCAAGAGTGGAGGTCAAAAGTTTCCATTAGTAGTGCTAACAGATGGCTACTACGCGTTTCCCTTGGTAAGCAGTATCAATTGGCGGATGAGCGAACGAAACCAAGTTTACGAGCAGTCTATTATTGTCGGCATCTCCTACTCAAAAGGCGACGATATTACTAAGAGTCGTACACGCGATTTCACTCCAGCCTTCTCATCTACTGAAAAACCTGATCACACAGAGGCGCAATCAGAATCTGGCCAAGCTAATCTTTTTGTGCAATTTATCGCACAAGAATTGCTGCCCTATTTAATAAGCCATTACTCGGTAGATCCGACTAGAAAAATCTATGCCGGACATTCTTACGGTGGCTTGTTGGGTACTTATATTCTATTCACCCAACCGAATTTATTTGATTATTATTTAATTGGTAGCCCGTCACTGTGGTACGGCGATAAAGTCATGTTTAGTCTTGAAGCCGATTACGCAAAAACACATAGAGACCTGAAAGCAAAAGTATTTATGGCCACAGGTGCTGAAGAAAAAGGCCCCGATAATGGCATGGTCAAAAATATGTTGGTGTTAGATAAACATTTGCAAGCGAGGCGCTATCCTCAGTTGCAGCTCACCACCCGTGTGATTCCCGATGAAGGCCACTTGTCAGTCTATCCGACATTTATTACCCAAGGCTTGCTCTGGGCTTTACCACTCAAAAACTAATTGGTTTTATTGGATTCGAATATATGGCACTCGCAAAACGCATTATTCCCTGCCTCGATGTGGACAATGGCCGCGTGGTCAAAGGCGTGCAGTTTTTGGATATCCGCGATGCGGGCGATCCGGTGGAAATTGCCAAGCGCTATAACCAAGAGGGCGCGGATGAGATTACCTTCCTCGATATCACCGCTACTCATGAAGGCCGCGATACTACCGTGCACACGGTAGAGAAAATCGCCAGTGAAGTGTTTATTCCGCTCACTGTCGGCGGTGGCATTCGCACCGTGGACGATATTCGTACCATGTTAAATGCGGGTGCAGATAAGGTGGGAATTAACTCTGCCGCTGTGTTCAATCCGGATTTTGTAAAAGCCGCATCTGACCGTTTCGGTGCGCAATGCATCGTAGTGGCAATCGATGCTAAGAAAGTCAGTCAGCCCGGCGAAGAGCCGCGCTGGGAGATTTTCACCCATGGCGGCCGCAAGCCTACCGGCATTAACGCGGTGGAATGGGCGATTCGCATGGCGGAATACGGCGCGGGCGAGATTTTGCTAACCAGTATGGATGGCGATGGCACTAAAGCCGGCTACGACTTGGGTGTAACCCGCGCGATTAGCGATGCTGTGGCAGTACCGGTAATTGCCTCAGGTGGCGTGGGCAATTTGCAGCATTTGGTAGATGGTGTGACTTTGGGTCGAGCCGATGCGGTTTTAGCCGCGAGTATTTTTCACTTCCGCGAATACACAGTGCCGCAAGCAAAAGAATTTATGCGCGCTCAAGGCATTGAAGTGCGTTTGTAAGCCAAATTTTGAATATAAAAAAGGGCGCTCAGTGAGCGCCCTTTTGCATTCTGGCGGTTATCGCTAATTAAGCGGCGCGATATTGCTTAAGAATATCGGCGACTTTGGGTTCCGATGCACAGATAAAATCAATAAATTCGCCAACACCCACTTCAGCGTCATCGCGGCTATCAAAGGGACCAATATCCACGCCTTCGCGAGTCGTGTAGTACCAGTAGTCGTCTTTTTGTAAAAAGCGGCCGTTACGATTAGGTACTGAACCTTCTTCGCCTGCACGGTTGAATGTAGCCATCTTGAACCCCTCTATAGTACGTGGTGCCTTGCGGCGACTTTCCTTAATTCTAGGCTCACTTAAAACCTGAACCCAATCTGATTATAAACACTTAATAAATCTTCTGAATATACTTAGTTAGCATTAAAGCGAGACTATTTAATAACCAAAAAACTGGGTTGGCATAATACCGAGTTTGTCGTAAGAATCAACATCTGTTTTTAATTTAAACAAAATGGCTGTTGGCGGTACAGTGCAAAAGGGGAAACCCTCATCGTTAAGCACGCTAGGCGAACTTTTAGGTGATGCTGTCGTAGCGAACGGGGGTATTAATTGAGACGCGTAAACTAGCGTAACTCCTTGTTTTTTAAGCAAAGGTTGTATGTTTTCCAATATCGCTAAGGTGGTGGGATAGGGATGACCTATCGCAACCGCAGCGCCGCGTTCATGCGCCAATTTAATCGCGCGATTAAGCTCTTGTTCTATGGCCTTAGGTTCATGGCTACCGTCTAAAAATACATCGCGTTTTAAACTGGGTACCTGCTGGTTTTTGGCAATATCAAAGGCTTTGGTTTGGGCGCTGGTGCGGCTATCCACAAAGTAGAGCCCGCGCGGGCGCAATTCTGCCATTAACCATTGCATGGGTTCTGTCTCTTGGGTGAGGCGGCTACCCATATGGTTATTGACACCTTTAAGGTGCGGAATGCTACTGAGGTTTTGGCGAATGGTGGTTAGGAAGGCTGCTTTATTCATTCCGCTGACGAGAGCCCCCTTACCCAGTGTTTGATGGTTAAGGGCGCTCATTGGCAAGTGAAGCATCAGTTCTTTACCGCGGCTATGAGCGAGCTGTGCGCTGCTTAAACCATAAGGCGTAAAGGGTAAAACCGCGAGGGTGAATCTACCGTTTAAGCGCGCAGCGCGCTCGCTTTGGGTTTTGTTGTAGCCGATATCGTCAATAATAATCGCAAGGCGTGCGTCAGCTTGGGTGCTGGCACTGAGCCAATAACTAAGCGCAATTAGCCACGGGCAAAGCGCTTTTAGCATACTTACTTCTTATCCTGCGGCTTGGCATCACTATTAGCCTTTATTTCTTCGCCAGTGGCTGGCGCTTGCTGTCCAAGGATATGTAGCCCTTTGAGAAGGTTGATTGCATCCAACACTTGGTTGTCTTTGAGAATATCCTCACTTATAACACCCTCGCGCTCACGGGTTAGGCTACCAATATCCTGGCCATCATTATGCTTGAGGTGCCCCGCTAAATCGGCCTCGGCGATAGCCGCTTTTTGACCCACGCCACTGGTCATTTTCTCCAAGCGTACATCCGGCTCTATACCTTTGGCTTGGATGGAGCGGCCATTGGGGGTGTAATAGAGTGCGGTGGTGAGCTTGATGGCGCGGTCTTCGGTGATGGGAATAACAGTTTGCACCGAACCTTTACCGAAGCTGCGCGTGCCCATAATGATGGAGCGTTTGTGGTCTTGCAGTGCGCCCGCCACAATTTCTGATGCTGAGGCAGAACCGCTATTAATAAGGGTTACCAGCGGCAAACCGCTGGCGAGATCACCTGGGTTAGCGGTGTAACTGACACTACTATTTTCCATGCGGCCTTGGGTATAGACCACAGTGCCGCTCTCTAAAAAAGCATCGGCAACATCTACCGAGGCCTGCAAAACACCGCCGGGGTTATTGCGCAAATCCAGCACTAAGCCTTTGGTCTTGGGGTGTGTTTTCAGGTTCTCGCGCAGGCGCTCGCTAAAATCGCGGCCGGTATTGGTTTGAAATTGGGCGATGCGGATATACAAATAGTCATCCGCAACGGGTTTGATGGTAACGCTCTGCACATGGATTAAATCGCGCACGACTACGAGGTCTATAGGATCATCCACACCTTTGCGCTGCAAGCTTATTTTGATGGGGGTGTCTTTGGGGCCACGCATAAGGCGGGTGGCATCGGTCAGGGTTTTGCCTTTCATGAGCTGATCGTCGATGCGTACGATTATATCGCCCGGTTTAATGCCGGCTTTTTGCGAAGGTGAACCGTCTAAGGGGGTGATGACTTTGATAGCGCCGTCGTCCATACCCACTTCCAAACCTACTCCGCCAAATTCGCCGCTGGTAGTCGCTTGCAGTTCGGCATAGGCTTCTTTATCGAGATAGGCGGAATGCGGGTCAAGCTCGGCAATCATGCCTTTGATGGCGAATTCCAGCATTTTGGAGTCGCTGATTTCTTCTACATAGCTGGTGCGCACGTGGTCATAAGCGCGGGTAAAGGTGCGCAATTCTTCGAGTGGTAAGAGACCTTCGTTGCCCCCCGATTTTTTCTTTTCAACGGCTGCAGCGGCGTTAACCAGATTGCTTAACGCGAACAAACTCAACAGCAAAAGTGTACTGGATTTTCTAGAGGTGCTTAGTTTGGAAAGAGTGCTTGGTTTGGAAAGGCACAACATTTACATCTCCGAAAAGCGCTCGCTGCGCCCATAACGACTAAAACCAAAATATTAAATTAAGCGCGCGCTAACCAAGCCGCAGGGTCAATCGCTTTGCCTTGATAGCGAATTTCAAAATACAAACCTGCTTCATTTTGCCCGCCAGTATTGCCGACACTGGCGATAGCTTCGCCGGCTTTAACCGCATCGCCAGCTTTGATGTGCAAGTGCTGATTGTGAGCATAGAGGCTTAAATAACCTTCACCGTGATCAACAATCACTAGCAGGCCTTGGCCGCGAAAATAATCGGCAAAGACTACGCGGCCATAGTGCACCGCTTTTACTTGTTGACCGGAACTGGCGCTGATCAAAACGCCGTTCCACTGCAATTGACCTTCAACTTGGCTGCTGCCAAATCCGTGCGCAATACGGCCTTGCGTTGGCCAAGGCAGGCGGCCTTTGCGCGCGCTAAATTTTTCGCCCGCCGTAGGCAGCGGCACATAGCTGGGTGCGGCAGCGAGGCTGTTGGTGGCGCGCGTGACTTTTTGTAAAAGCGCCTGCAATTGTCGGCGATCTTCCTGCATATCTTGCAGGGCTTTATCTTTACTGGAGATAGTTGTATTAATTTTGGCGAGTGTTTGTTTGCGCTGCGCTTGAGCTTCTTGGAGGCTCGCCTGCTGCTTACTTAATTCTTCTTTGATGCTATTAAGTTCAGCCGTTTTTTGCGCGATTTGTGGTTCAAGTTCATTCAGCTGTGCAATGGTATCGAGATATTTTTTCATTTTCTCGGCGTGCGCGGCCATAAAAAAACTGTGGTATTTCATCATGCGTGAAATACGTTCTGGCGATTCTTGATTTAAGAACACTTTAAACTGTGGTTGTTGCCCAAGCTGATAAGCAGCACGTACCTGCTCAGCGGCTTGGGCTTGTTGCTTTGCTCGGGCTTTTTCCAAATTGCCGCGCTCTTGGTTTAAGTTTTCAATCTGCTTATCTTGGCTGTTTATTTCCTGTTGAATTTTTTCAACTTTCTTTTGCAGCTCGCTCATTTGCGTTTCATTTTTTTGCAGTTCTTGCTGCACATTGCTGCGCGCGCCCTGCACTTTCTTTAATTCTTTTTGCAGATCAGCAATATCTTTCTGCAGTTTCGCCAT
>CAUOQW010000066.1:0-8232 GCA_963506825.1 uncultured Cellvibrio sp. | reverse complement strand
CTCAAAAGCACCGAACTCAAAAGAACCGAATCAAAATGTCACTACTCCTTGATGCTTTAAACAAAGCCGACCAAGAGCGCAAACGCAATGAAGCCACGCCAGGCATCAATAGCAATCATGGGCACATAGGCGAGCACAGCACCCGCACTATTTCTATTGCGGTAATAGTTGCAGCCCTAATTGGCTTTGCCATTTTGTTAGCCGCTATTTATTGGTTGGGGCAACGCTCCACCGCAACTGCGCCCACAACTGTGGCAGCAAATAGCTCAACACCAGCAGCCCCCAGATCGCAGCCCATTCAGAAGAATCCACCAATCGCTGCGGTACAAACACCTACAGAATCTGCACTGGAAACCAATAATGCAGAGGAGGATGTCGCTAGCCTTTATGCGCAAAATACACAAGCTGTTGAACCCATAGCACCAGCCCCCGTTACAGAAACGATTGCGACTAATAATGACGATAGTCAGACGCTTCCCTCAACAGTTGCGCCAGCCACACCAACCTCAGTCACCCAATTTGGCAACTTACCCGACTTACATGATTTGCCCAACCAAATTTTGGCAAAAATCCCCAGCCTCAATTACAGCGAACACAATTACAATAATGTTGGCGGCAGCGTAAAAATTAACGGTCAGCTAAAACACGTCAATGATCAACTCGCACCGGGGCTGGTCATCGATAAAATTTTAGAAGACGGAATGATTCTGCATTTAGACAATTACTCATTCAAAATGCGCGCGCTGAATTCTTGGGTGAATATGTAAATTGAAATATCAGCTGACCGGAGCAACAATAAAAAAGCCCGCATATCTTTTGATCTGCGGGCTTTTTACTCTCAGCACTTATTTAGATTTACGCAGGTTTAAAACTCAAAAATGGATTAATTAATTTCCCAATAAAACCCGTCACTTTTACCGGCGCTTCTACCACTGATATACACAAACAATCTTGATTTTGCGTAGCCGTTGGACGATGAATTTCGCCAGGGTTGCGCACTAGAAAATCGCCTTGATTGTAAACGCCGTCTTCATCGGAAAAGCTGCCGCATAACACCATAGTCACTTCCAAACCGCGGTGATCGTGCTCCACTACTTTCCCACCACTGCTGATGCGTTGAAAGGCAACTTCGTATTGGCTTTGTCCCGTTTTTAAGCGCGCAGTTTTTAATGAGCCGGAAACGCGCTCCCATTTTAACTTTCCATCGCGCGGTAAAAGCTTTGCGATGATTTTAGGCACGTGTTTTAACAGCGGATCATTTGCATAAGTAGGGTGCAACTCGTGCGGCCCTTCTTGCAACTTCTTCTGTGATTTTTCTGTTGACGTAAACGCTTTATTGCCAATAGTCGTTTCCGTCTGTTGCGTGCGAATCCGCGTCATCAATTGTTCAAACGTTTGGGGTTGAACCGCCTCGGCTACGCTTTGATTTAAGATCGCAGCGCCGAGCTTATTGAGGTGTTCAACACGTTTGCGACAGTGCGGACAGGCTTGTAAATGCGCGCACACAATTACAGCTAACGCATTAGCAAGGCTACCACTTGAATATTCTGTTAATAAATTGTCGTCCGGGTGATGAGTGATCATTGCCAGCTCTCCCGATTTTTTTCTGCCAGTTTTTCCGCGCCCACAATTAATGTTTGCATTTTCTTTAAACCAATTCGTACCCGCGATTTAACGGTGCCAAGCGGTAACCCCGTTTCATCTGAAATTTGTTGATGCGTTTTACCTTGCATATAAACTTGCGTTAGCACCTGCCGTTGTTCTGGTGGCAATTGTGTAAAAGATCTATCGATCAGCGCTTCATTGCTCGACTGCTGCAAATACACGAAGGCTTGATCGTCATCCGCTTCATCCCAAATATCGTCGATATCAATTCCATCTTTATCGGTTGGCGTGCGTTTATTGCGGCGCATAAGGTCAATGCGGCAATTACGCATTACCGTATAAATCCACGTAGACGCTGCAGCTTTAGTCGCATCGTAACTCGGCGCCTTCTGCCATACCTTGAACATTACCTCTTGCACCACCTCCTCAGCTGCATCAGCCGGAAAGTTGGAATTGAGGTTGCCAAGGCAGAAGCCTTTTATCAGCGGGGCAAAGTGCGCAAACAGCTTGGCAAAGGCCTGCTCGTCGCGCGCTTGACCAACCTGCTCCAGTAGACGACTCCATGTGTCGTCGCGCTGGTGCTTATCTGGCCCGATATTGGGAATTGACATCATTTCTATCTCTATTGAATTGCTATCTCTATTGATAGGTTTGCTTCATTTACAGCGTTCTAGCCATTCTACGCCGGTGCCTTGCAATTGGATCATCCCTCGCTAGAAGTCATCGAAATAATCACTAAGGCATAGCTCAACTGATCCAACTGAAGCGCACCAACGTAAAGAGCTACACACCTTTTTGCAGCAGTAAATCAGAACAGGCTTGAATTAAATAGGCAGAACTATGGACACACAACCGGTAAGCTCACAGCCAAAGCTGATGTTCAATATTGAACATTTTAAGCAGCTCTACAAGACCTTTAGCAGCGCCACCCCTACTCAACTACCCCAGCTCTACCACCCTGCCATTATCTTCAAAGACCCTATTCATGAGCTCAAAGGCCTTGCCGCATTAACCGATTATTTTGCGAGTTTCTGTAACCCAAGCACACAATATAGATTTGAATTTACCAATGAAGTGATTAGCCACAATCAAGCTTTTTTCCAATGGCAAATGCACTATGCGCACCCACGCCTAGCCGATGGCAAACCACTCTTACTCAACGGCGGCACACTGATTAAATTTAATACGCAAATTATTTATCACGAAGATTTTTACGATATGGGTGCCATGATCTATCAGCACATACCATTACTTGGCTGGGCGGTCAAAAAAATCAATGCACGTATTGTGGAGCAAGCTTAATGAATAAGATTAAGGGGCGCTGCATTTGGATTACCGGCGCAAGTTCAGGCTTAGGTAAAGCATTAACGATTCAGTTAGTTGATGCCGGCAACTTTGTTATCGCCAGCGCTCGCTCGCAAACGGCGCTAGCCGATTTAGCAAAACTCTACCCCGGTAAAATTAAAATATTGCCCTTGGATGTCAGCCACGCATTGGACTTAAAAAAAACGGCGGCAGAAATTCGTGAGATATCCGACTATCTCGATATGGTGATCTGTGCCGCCGGCATTTGTGAATATGAAGATAATCTGCGCTTCAATCCCGATATGTATGAACGCACATTGGATGTTAATTTTTTAGGCGTAATCCGCTGCCTGAATATCGCCTTACCCCTACTCAAAAAATCACAACTGCGACCACACTTCGTGGCTATTAGCAGCTTATCTACTTGTGTTGGGTTTCCGCGTGCGGAAGCTTATGGTTCATCCAAAGCTGCACTCAATTATTTTATGCAATCACTGCGTGCCGATTTATCCAAGATTGCACTGGATTTAAGTCTGGTGCGCCCCGGCTTTATCGCCACTAATTTAGTCGCGCAAAATGATTTTGCCATGCCGTTTATGATGACACCTGAAGTGGCCGCTGAGCGAATCATTAAAAAATTGAGTGCGCGAAAATTCTTCATTGATTTTCCCCTTAGCTTAAGCTGGCCACTACGTATCTGGGGGTTCTTTTTCAGCATTTGGTGTAAGTGGGTTGCTCCGAAGCTCACTCGAATTCATCAATGGTAATCATTAGAAATTTACGAGGTTTGTACGCGTGAAGAAAATTGCAATTATTGGCAGTGGCATTTCCGGCTTAACAGCAGCCTATTATCTTAATAAGCAACACGACATTTGTCTCTATGAGGCAGACTCGCGTTTGGGCGGCCATACCGCCACTAAAGCGATTGAAGTGAATGGCAAGAATTATCTCATTGATACCGGTTTTATTGTGTTCAACGATTGGACTTACCCTAATTTCATCAAACTCTTAAATGAGCTAGGTGTAGGTTCACAGCCAACAGATATGGGCTTCAGTGTATTTAACCCCACCACTGATTATGAATATGCGGGCACCAATCTAGCCACGCTCTTCGCACAAAAGCGAAATCTATTTTCGCTTTCTCACTGGAAAATGCTGCGCGATATAGTTCGCTTTAACAAAGAAGCCATAGCCGATTTAGACGCAGGAAACTTGGAACCCAATGAAAGCCTTGGACATTATTTAGCGCGCAAAAAATATTCTTCTGCGTTTAGCGAACGCTACTTAATCCCTATGGGTTCTGCTATTTGGTCTGCTACCCAAGGTGCTATGCTCGATTTCCCGCTGGAATTTTTTATTCGCTTTTTTAAAAATCACGGCTTATTGAATGTAGTTAACCGCCCCCAGTGGCGCGTTATTAAAGGTGGTTCAAGCGCTTATATAACACCGATCATTAAATCCTTTGAAGATAAAATTAAACTCAACAGCCCAGTGCTTAATATTATTCGCCACACATCCAAAGTTGAAATCATCACCAACACCGGCAGTGATTTTTACGATGATGTTGTAATAGCCTGCCACTCTGATCAAGCGCTTGCCATGCTGAGCGATGCCACACTCGGGGAGCAAGCTATTCTCAGTGCAATCACCTATCAAAAAAATGATGTGGTTATGCACACAGATACACGATTGTTACCTAGCCGTAAAACTACTTGGTCGAGCTGGAATTATCTTTTACAAAACAACAATCAGCAACCACCCATCTTGACCTATTCTATGAATATTTTGCAGAGCATTAAAAGCGATGTGGAGTTTTGCGTAACACTGAACGCCACCGATAAAATTGATCCACAAAAAATTCTCGGCCAATATGAATATGCTCATCCAGTATTTAGTCAAGCCGCCATGCACGCACAAGCAAAATGGGAAAATATTAATGGTGTGAATCGCACTTGGTTTTGTGGCGCTTATTGGTTTAATGGCTTTCATGAGGATGGAGTTAATAGCGCATTGCGTGTTGTTAAAGCACTGGGAGTTAAAGTGTGATGTCGCCTTCATTCGCCAGCGCTATTTACTCAGGGAAAGTTCGTCACAGGCGTTTTTCACCCAAACAACATGCATTCGAATACGATGTATTTATGATGTATTTGGATACACGCGAAATAGCAGAGGTGTTTTCGCTCAGTCGATTTTGGTCGCTAACACATTTTGCACCAGCGCAATTTAAGCGAACCGACTTTCATATTGATCAAATGCATATTGATAAAGAACATATCTATCATAAGAGTCTTAATAAAAATCATTTAACACAAAACCCACTTCCCAGTGTCGATGAATCGGTTCGCAATACACTGGCCTCCAAACTGGGTGAAAGACCCACAGGCCCAATTCGCATGTTGGTTAATTTGCGCTATTGGGGCATCAATATGAACCCCATCAGCACCTATTATTGCTTCGATGATTCCGGCGAAAATCTTATCGCCATCTTGGCAGAAGTACACAACACGCCGTGGAATGAGCGTCACGCCTATGTGTTAACGGGCGAAGACTTCGCTCATAAACAACAGGTGAATTTCCCCAAGGCATTTCATGTATCCCCCTTTAACCCTATTGCAATGGATTATCGCTGGCACTCCACGACACCAAATAAAACCTTGGCCTTACATTTAGAAAACTGGCACAGCAACCAAAAAATAATGGATGCAACCATGACACTTGCTCGGGAAGAAATTAGCACTCACACCTTAAATAGAATTTTAATCCGCTTTCCTTGGATGACCGTAAAAGTCATTAGTGCCATTTATTGGCAAGCCTTAAAACTTTGGTGGAAAGGTGTACCTATTTTCAATCACCCAACATCTACAATAAAGACGACCGCGCAGATTCAAGAGGAACCGAACCCATGAAATCCATTAGTCTGATTGATAAAAAATTATCTGCCCACAAAGAACAACACTGGCTGGATAATTTTGCGCGCAGAACGCTGCTCAATATTTTGGCGAAGCTACAACATGGGCATTTAACACTGGAAGAAAAGGGTGAGATTTATAGTTTTGGTCAAACGCAAGACTCTGCGCAACTTATAGCTCACATTTCCGTTATCCACCCAGCCTTTTATCGTCAGGTATTATTTGGTGGCAGCATTGGCGCAGGCGAAGCCTATATGTTTAAAAGTTGGTGGTCACCTGATTTAGTACAAGTCATTCGCTTGATGGCTATTAACATGCCTGTTCTGCAGCAATTAGATTCAAAATGGAGCGGATTATTTAATATTGCCTGCCGTATTGCCCATCGTTTACGGCCCAATAGCATCACCAAAGCACGGGAAAATATTTCTGCCCACTCTGATTTAGGTAATGATTTTTTCAGCCTGTTCCTCGACAAAACCATGCTCTATTCTGCAGCCATTTACCCTCATCAAAGCGCGTCTTTGGAAGAGGCATCTTTTAACAAAATGGCGCATATTTGCGAAAGATTACAACTTAAAAAAACGGATCATTTATTAGAGATAGGTACGGGCTGGGGCGGCATGGCAATTTATGCCGCTAAGCTCAGTGGCTGCAAAGTTACCAGTGTGACCATATCCAAAGAGCAATTTATGTATGCCACTAACTGGGTTAAACGTGAAGGGTTGGAAAACCAAGTCTCCATTTTGCTGCAAGACTATCGCTTGATTGAAGGTACTTTCGATAAACTTGTATCTATTGAAATGATTGAAGCCGTTGGTCATGAATATTATCGTGAATATTTTTCCAAGTGCTCAAGCCTACTTAAACCACACGGCTTAATGCTAATACAAGCTATCACCATTCAAGATCAACGCTTTGAGTACGCACGTAAAAATACCGACTTTATTCAGCAGTATATTTTTCCCGGTGGCTGTCTCCCCTCTAACACAGTCGTCGCACAACATATTCAACAAGATACCGATATGCAAATCGTTGGATTGGAGGATATAACCCTCGACTATGCCCGCACACTCGCCGATTGGCGCGCAGCATTTTTTGCCAACATAGCCGCAGTGAAAGCACAAGGTTTTGATGATGTGTTTATTCGCATGTGGGATTTTTACCTTTGCTATTGCGAAGGAGGTTTTGCTGAACGCGCTATAAGTACTGCGCAATATGTTTTTGCAAAACCCGAAGCGCGCCAACTGCCACAGGTAAAATAAATGCCCAACGCCAGCAAGATTGCTTACGCCCTTGCGTTTCAAATAGGCTGGTTTGTTTGTATTCTGGCCGAAGATTCACTGGGGCTTGCTTACAGCGCCGCGTTTATCTCGGCGCATTTTATTTTCCTAAAGCTAAGGCTGAATAAAGTTTTATGGTTTAAAGAAATTTTATGGCTGCTCGTAGTTTTTACTGGAGGGCTGATTCTAGAAACTCTGATTTTTTCTGCTGGATTTCTTTATTCAAAAACGCCACCCGCTTTTTTCAATCATCTTATACTTCCACCCCTATGGCTGCTGAACCTATGGTTGTTATTCGCTATTGCTCTGCGTACTTGCCTATCCTTCGTATTTACATCGCCAAAATTAACCTATCTACTTTCAATAATCGCTATTCCGTTAAACTATTATGCAGGCACACAACTCAACACCGATGTTAATCTCAACACCCCTTATATCTTGAGTCTTGCATTAATTAGTCTGCTATGGGTGCTTCTGTTATGGTGTTTAATACAGATTAAACATTATTGTTTTGAGGATATTTTTAATGCTCGTTAGCATGCTACTTACCGCAGCAATGTGGCCAAGCTCCGTCACGGACTATTGCGTTCCCACAGACAAAACACTCATGGTTGGGGTAGCAACAACTTCAAACGGAAGTTTTCTGTACTGCGAGCTAGTCAATCAACCAAGCCAGCAGGAACTAAATGTAGATTACGTAAAGAATAAAAAAGTCTTTGCATCAAAAACACTGAATTATACAAGCACCCCTAAAACACCTTCTGTTTTGCAAAAAGATTTTCGGTTTGGCGAAATTCGCCAAACCGATGTAGCCAAACAAAAGATCACGCTTCACTACCAAGCGAATAACAACAAAAAAAATACTAGCGCCAGTATAGCCCGTAAAGATGTTGATGTTGTTGATGCTGGCTTTGATAACTTTATACGCATCCACTGGGAAGAGTTGCAATCAGGCAAGACACTTTCTATTAATTTTGCATCCATGGCTCACTTAAAAGCTTTACCCCTACGAATCAGCCGTCAGCCGCTAGGGAAATGTGGTAGAGATGTTAGTAACACAGAATCAATTAGTTACTGCTTTTATGTCGAAATCGATAATTCTTTTTTGCGGATGTTATTAGGCAATATAAAAT
>CAUOQW010000065.1:0-8319 GCA_963506825.1 uncultured Cellvibrio sp. | reverse complement strand
AGGCTTACGTCTTCCCGCAAAATATTCCATTGCAGTTGCGCAATAGAAGCTGATTTGGGGCTATTGGATACGTCACCCAATCCTTTCCCATCAACATCAATCACTCTTTTTTGAAATCTATTTTCAGTAATCATCAAAAAGTAACCATTATTCGGTATTTTTTGTAGATTAATACGGTAAATTTTAATTTACAAGAAAATTATTTTCAGTATGCTGCTTATTTTGATCATTATCTGTAAGGAGTTACCGTGAATAAGATTGGTAAAGCTCTGGGTGGGAAAGTGGGCGCATTGGTTTCTATCGCTGCATCTATCCTGTTGGTATCGCCCTCGGTGACGATGGCAGACGAGCGCGTCATCGATACTCAAGATTACACGCCTGAAAACACCTTTGTGATTGGCAATGCCGAAGGGCCAGCGGTGGATAGGCACGGAAACCTCTACGCTGTTAACTTTGGCGCAATGGGCACCATCGGCGTGGTCGATAAGCACAAACAAGCAAAACTATTCGTCACCCTGCCGGAGGGCATGATAGCCAATGGTTTGCGATTCGATCGCAAAGGCCAATTATTTGCGGCAGATTACACAGGCCATAACGTGCTTAAGATCGACCCCAAAACCAAAGCTGTTAGCGTGTTTGCCCATTCAGATCAAATGAATCAACCCAACGATATCGCCATCGCCAAATCCGGCATGCTCTACGCAAGCGATCCCAACTGGAAAGAAAGCACCGGCCGCCTCTGGCGAATCGACCAGCAAGGCAAGGTGACTTTGTTAGAAGATAAAATGGGCACCACCAACGGCGTGGAAGTCAGCTACAATGAAAAACACCTCTACGTAAACGAAAGTGTGCAACGCAAAGTCTGGCAATACGACTTAGACCCAGCCACCGGCAGCATCAGCAATAAACGCCTGCTAATCGAATTTCCCGATTTCGGTTTGGATGGTATGCGTTGCGATAGCGAAGGCAATCTTTACATCGCCCGCTACGGCGCAGGCGTAGTTGCAGTGGTTAGCGCGCAAGGAAAATTGTTAAAAGAAATAAAACTAAAAGGCCAAAAAACCACCAACGTCGCCTTCGGCGGTAAAGACGGAAAAACATTATTTGTCACTATGCAAGACCGCGGCAACGTGGAGTTTACGCGAGTAAATGTTGCAGGGCGGGAGTGGTTGTTGAATAGGAAGAAATGAATGTTTTGAATAAAAAAGCCCGCAAAAAATGCGGGCTTTTTTGTGTCGAATAATGTGAGAAATTATTCGACCACTAATGTGGTGGGCCCAACTGGACTTGAACCAGTGACCTGCCGATTATGAGTCGGATGCTCTAACCAACTGAGCTATAGGCCCTAAAAATGAAACATAAAACTTGAACCAGTGACCTGCCGCCTTTTTACCTACATTGATAGGGAGTCGGATGCGAGCTATAGGTCCGAGAATGAATTCTCGCGAGAGGCGCATTATAGAGACATGTTACTGGCGTGGCTAGCCTTGCTAAGTTTTTGAATGCGCAGAAAAAATAAAACCCGCACTTGGCGGGTTTTATTTTGTTCGTTTGATGATCAATTAGTCGCTATCGACTGTTAATCATCTAAGAAGCTACGCAAATGATCTGAGCGCGATGGGTGGCGCAATTTGCGCAACGCCTTGGCTTCGATCTGACGAATGCGCTCACGTGTTACGTCGAATTGCTTGCCCACTTCTTCCAAGGTGTGGTCGGTGTTCATATCGATACCGAAACGCATACGCAATACTTTTGCTTCGCGGGCGGTGAGGCCTGCAAGCACTTCGCGCGTGGCTTCCATCAAGCCTTCCATTGTGGCCGATTCAACGGGAGACACGATTGTAGTGTCTTCGATGAAGTCGCCCAAATGTGAATCTTCATCATCGCCGATGGGGGTTTCCATGGAGATAGGTTCTTTGGCGATTTTCAGCACTTTACGAACTTTATCTTCTGGCATATCCATGCGTTCGCCGAGTTCTTCTGGCGTTGGCTCGCGACCCATTTCTTGCAGCATTTGGCGCGATACACGGTTGAGTTTGTTAATCGTCTCAATCATGTGCACCGGAATACGAATGGTGCGCGCCTGGTCTGCAATCGAACGGGTAATCGCTTGGCGAATCCACCAAGTAGCGTAAGTTGAGAACTTATAGCCACGGCGGTATTCGAATTTATCTACTGCTTTCATCAAGCCGATGTTGCCTTCCTGAATTAAATCGAGGAATTGCAGACCGCGGTTGGTGTATTTTTTGGCGATAGAAATAACGAGACGCAAGTTCGCCTCAACCATCTCTTTCTTGGCGCGACGCGCGCGCGCTTCGCCAATCGACATGCGACGATTGATATCTTTGATGCTTGCAAGGCTTAAACCACTTTCGGCTTCGATGTGAGCCAAAGCTTGTTGGCCAGCAACAACATCGGGCAGTACTGTTTGTAATTTTTCGGCATTTTCGGTTTTGGCTTTGATTAAATCGGGCAGCCATTCTTCATTGATTTCGTTGCCGGGGAATTCTTTGATAAAGGTTTTGCGTTGCATTTGCGCTTTGCGCGTACACAAATCCATGACCAAACGTTCGGCTTTACGCACGCTTTCTAAGGTCTCGCGCGCTTTGGTATAAAGTGGCTCGAATTGGCGCGCAGGGATTTTGAAGAATTTGAACAGGTCGCCCAATTCAGATAATTCTTTTTCCGCTTGCTTGCTGCCGTAACCGTATTTGGCGAGAGTTTTGGTGGCTTTGTCTTGCTGCTTTTGCAGGGCTTCAAAGCGAACTTTGGCTTCTTCTGGGTCTACACCCGAAACCGCTTCTTCTTCATCTTCGGTTGCTGCGCCTTCTTCTTCGTCATCATCGCCAGCAGCCTTTGCACCAGCAATAGGCGCAACTTCAATTTCAGCGTCGTCGTCAACCAAAGTGGCAGGAATTTCTTCAACGGGGTCGAGCCAGCCGATGATTACATCGGCAAGGCGACGTTCTTCTTTGGCAACTAATGCATATTCATCGAGAATTTTTTGCACAGCACCGGGCCAGTAGGCAACGGCGTGCATAAGCTCGCGCACACCTTCTTCGATGCGCTTGGCGATAACAATTTCGCCTTCGCGGGTCAGCAATTCCACCGTGCCCATTTCACGCATATACATACGCACGGGGTCGGTGGTGCGGCCAGCTTCGGTTTCTACGGCGGCGAGAGCGGCAGCAGCTTCAGCGGCGGCAATTTCATCGGCGGCTGAATCGCCATCTGTCATCAATAAGGTATCGGCATCGGGTGCGGTTTCGTATACGCGAATCCCCATGTCGTTAATCATCTGGATGATGTCTTCAACCTGATCCGGATCAGAAATATCTTCCGGCAAATGGTCGTTAACTTCAGCGTACGTGAGGTAGCCCTGCTCTTTACCGCGGGCTATCAGCTCTTTAATACGAGACTGTTTTTCTTGAGCGTCATCAGACATTAATTAACCCTGTCAAACGTGAGTGAGAAATGCAAAGCGCGGGATTATAGCGCAATTGAACCTGTGGATTCTAGCGAACGGCCTATTAGTTGAGTCAGGAATAGGCACTTGTGAGCATAATGGGGGCGATTTTGGGTTTTTTAAGGGTTGAAGGGGATTTTATTTGCCAAGGGGCTTGCCCTAAATCTTGGCGAAGGCTCTAATCCGGCTTAATTGGTTACTCTTGCGGTTGTTGTTGGTCATGAAAATTTTAATAACGGTTGTTATTGTCGCGCTTTCGATTCTTTACCCAGTCATTGTCTATTTTGGGGTGCAGCACCTGAGTCCTGCGGTGTTTTCGGTGGTTTTTTTGGCAATGGCGGCGCTGAAGTTCTATAGCGCACGGGATCGCTCAGATATCGCACAGGTTTTGCTGCTGCTCGTGGTAGTAATTTATAGCATTGGTTTGCTGGTGGTTAATAGTGAGTATTGGCTGCGGTTGTACCCAGTGGTGGTGAGTACCTGCGTTGCGGCGCTATTTGGCTTCAGTTTATGGCAGCCGGAGAGTTTGATTGAGCGTTTTGCCCGCTTGAGCGGCCAAACCATAACTCCGCGCGCTAAAGGTTATACCAAGAAATTGACCCTTATTTGGGCGCTGCTGTTGGTGGCGAATGCAGTGGTGGCGCTCTATCTTGCGCAATTTGCCAGCTTTAGTGTCTGGGCGCTCTATTGCGGATTAATTTCCTATGGCATTTTTGGCTGCGTCTTTGTTATCGAACTCATCTACCGCCGTCATTACATTGCCAAATATGGCGCTTAATATGAAGCCTATGAGCTTTAAAATGAGCAGCGACCTAGCGTAATATCGCGCCCCTTTTGATAGTTCCCCCAGTGATAGCTTCTAGAGGACAATTTTTGCGAGCCATTAATAAATGATAATTGACGATCTACGCCAAGTATTCGCCAGCACTGAGTGGCCACACTTTTTGAGGCTGGATGTCGTGCCAAATGGCTATGCTCTTGAGTTGAATATTCATGCGGGCATTCGTTGGTTTGATGGGCATTTCCCCCAGCAGCCAGTCTTGGCGGGCATAGTGCAAACCCATTGGGCCGCTGAGCTGGGTAAATTTTTATTTCCACTGGGCGAAAAATTTGTGCGTATTGATAACCTTAAATTTCAAACTGTCGTGCTGCCAGATCAGCGGCTGACATTGCTGTTGGAACATTTACCTAACAGCGGCGCACTTAAGTTTCGCTATGTGCAGAATGGGCTGAATTTTTCAGAGGGAAAATGTGTGTTTGAGCTTGAACCGAGAAACGCAGAATGAATTATTGCCTTTTAATCCCTCATTACAATCACGAGCGTCAGTTTATTGCGTTTTTGCCGCAGCTTGTAAAAACCGGTGTGCCTTGTGTGATTGTTGATGACGGCAGCAGCGAGCAAAGTTTGGCTGCGCTTAAAGCCACCTTAACGCAGTATGACAATGTCTATTTTTTTGCGCAAAGCCACAACCGTGGCAAGGGCGCAGCGGTGAAAGCGGGGTTTGTTCATGCTCGCGCGCTGGGTTTTACACATGCTATTCAAATTGACGCTGATGGTCAGCACGACGTTGCAGATTTAACGCGATTTATTGCGGCCTCGCGCGCAGCGCCTGATGCCATCATTTGCGGGAAACCCACATTTGATGATTCCGCTCCCAAAGCGCGTGTTTATGGCCGCAAGGTGACGGACGTTTTTGTGGCAATTGAAACCTTATCCTTAAAAATTAAAGATGGCTTATGCGGTTATCGCGTGTATCCGCTGGCGACAATGGAAACTATCCTGGACCGTTTTTTTGTCGGCAGCCGTATGAATTTTGATACGGATATATTGGTGAAGGCAGTTTGGTTAAATATTTCGCTGGAGTTCATAAATACGCGGGTGATATACCCGGAGCAAAGCGTCTCACATTTTAATTATATGCGGGATAATTTGTTATTAATTCGCTTACATACGCGTTTGTTGTTTGGCATGTTGCTGCGTCTACCAGTGTTGTTGTGGTATCGGCTGGGAGGCAAATAATCGTGCGTCAGAAATTAACGACTGATCAAGGTACTGCTAAAAATTCGCAGCACTGGTCGCAGGTAAAAGAATCGGGCACGGTTAGAGGTATTTTATTTTTGCTGTGGTTGCAAAAATATTGTGGACGCAGTGTTTTCAACGGAGCCATGTATCCAGTAATGGCTTATTTCTTTTTGTTTAAGCCGCTGGCGCGGGCTGCATCTTTAGAATTTTTGCAAACCCATGCACGCGCTTATCCAGAGTTTTGGTCGCGTACGCCCGGTTATCGCGATGTGTTCGCGCATATGTATTCGTTTGGTCAATCTATTCTGGATAAATTATTAGCGTGGAGTACACCGCTCACTGATAGTGAGTTTGAAATTGCCAATGAGCCGCTGCTGGCAGAGTTTATGGCAAAGGAAAATGGTCAGTTAATTATTGGCTCACATCTTGGCAATCTGGAATATTGTCGCGGTTTTGTGCAGCGCTATAAACAAAAAATCATTAACGCTTTGGTTTACGATCAGCACTCTGCAAATTTTGTAAATGCAATGCAGTCTATCAACCCTGAATCTCGTATGAATGTTTACCAAGTTAACGACTTGGATATAGCGCTTATATTGCAGCTAAAAACTAAAATAGAAGCGGGTGAGTGGTTATTTATTGCGGGTGACCGCATTCCTTTAAGCGGTGAAGAGCGAACCGTCACTGTAGAATTTTTAGGTCGGCCTACACAACTGCCCATTGGTCCTTATATGCTGGCGAAAGTCTTGCAGTGTGAAGTGCAGTTAATGTTTTCGTACCGCAAAAATGGCAAGGTTTTTTTTGAATTAGTGCCCTTCGCAGAGCAAGTGGTTATTGCGCGCAAAGATGGTGGTGTCAGTATTAATGCCTATGCGCAACACTATGCGCGTGAGTTGGAAAGGCAAGCCGCAAAAGCGCCAATGCAGTGGTTTAACTTTTATCCCTATTGGGCAGAGCCTGCGCAGGGAACACCCAAAATCACTGAAATTTCGCCTGCAAAAACTTAATGAGTTGCGTTTTATGAACTATTCGCTGCACGAACTTATTCCGCATCGCGAACCTATGTTGTTGTTAAGCTCGGTGTGCGAGTTGGGCGATAATTTTTCTACCGCAGAAATTATTATCTCTACGTCGTCTTCTTTTTTTATGCCAATGAAAGGTGTACCAAGTTGGATTGGTATTGAGTATATGGGGCAGACGGCAGCTTTAATTGCTGGCTACCAATTGCAGCAGGGGGCCGTAACCCCGCATTTGGGTTTATTGCTGGGCACGCGCAAATACGAGGCTTTTACCGCTTGGTTTAAAGACGGTGATGTGCTGCTAGTAAGTTGTAAAGAGATTGCTGTTGTCGGTCAGGAACTGGCGACTTTCCACTGTGAAATTCGCAATAAAAATAATGGTGAACTTTATGCCGCTGCAAAACTTACTGTTTTCCGTAAGCCGTTAACAGAACAATAACTTTAGTTATGACTTGTGTTTAGCACATACCGCCGTTAACGCTAATCACTTGGCGCGTGATGTACCCAGCTGCATCGGACATTAAAAAATTTACCGTCTCGGCGATATCTTCCACTTTTCCAAAACGTTGCATGGGAATCATCTTCATGGCTTCGTCTTTATAAATCCCTTCAATCATGTCGGTTTCAATCACGCCCGGCGCCACACAATTTACGGTGATATTGCGTTTGGCTAATTCAATCGCCAAGGCTTTGGTTGCACCAATAATTCCCGCTTTGGCCGCGCTGTAATTGGTTTGGCCGCGATTGCCAATAAGGCCGGAGACGGATGACAGCGTAATAATTCGCCCGCCTTTTCTAAGTTTGATCATGGGCATAATCAGTGGATAAAGCACGTTGTAAAAAGCATCCAGATTGGTGTGAATAACGGAATCCCATTGCTCTCCAGTAAGTGCAGGGAAGGCGTTGTCAGCGGCAATACCCGCATTACAAACCACACCATAAAAAGCGCCGTTCTGTTCAATTTCTGCGAGTAACGCCGCGCTGACTTGTTCGCGCTGGCACACATCAAATTGCAAGGTATTTGCAGTGCCGCCCTCTGCGCGAATTTGCGCTGCTACAGCTTCTGCTTCAATGTTGCCCGTGCGGTAATGAACGGTTACGGCGTAACCCTTGCGCCCCAAGCTCAATGCGCAAGCTTTACCAATTCCTCGGCTAGCGCCGGTCACTAAAATACGTTGTTGGTTCATTGCATACCTTCAAATAGTAAAAAGATTGCTGATAAAGTTGATGCTCGCACAATGCAAGTTTGGCATTAGCCCATGTGTTTCGAAACCCTCAAGTCAAGGACGACTTGAGGGAGCTACATGGATGTATTTATGCGTTTTCGAAACACATGGGCTAATGCCAAACGATTTGCAAAGTGATTTAACTGCTCTGCTTATTTTGCTTTTGTTTTCTGACTTGCCAATGCCATAGCGCCAAATAAATTTAACGCGCTGCCAATAATAACGGTGATGCCAAATGCACTGACGGCGGGTAATGAACTGAACACCAATAACCCAAATGACAGCAAGCTTGTGGTGGCGGCCAATACAATTGCGGTTAGCGTTGCCACAGAATCATCGCTCATTTCTGCAGCAAAAATAACGTAATCCATACTTAAACCGAGCACCAAAAACAGCGCCATAATATGAAACAGCGTAATGGGAATTCCCAGCGCTGCTAGCCCGCTTAAGCTCAATACAATAGAGAACGCGGGCACCGCCATAATCTTGAGTGTTGCCCATAGTTTGTATTGAAAAAATACCAATACACTAATTAATGCTAAGGCGACAAATAGCAATTGCAAGGCAGAGAAACGTAAATGCTTT
>CAUOQW010000064.1:0-8372 GCA_963506825.1 uncultured Cellvibrio sp. | reverse complement strand
TCCTTCGCTGGTGATCAACTACTTTGGCCAAGGCGCGATTATCCTGCAAGACCCAACCACCATCGACAATCCGTTCTACAAACTCTTCCCCGCATGGGCGCTCTACCCCGCCATCGCTTTAGCGACCTGCGCGGCGGTAATCGCCTCGCAAGCCTGTATCGCTGGCACCTACTCGCTAACCAAGCAAGCCGTGCAACTGGGCTTTTTACCGCGTTTAAAAGTGGTACAGACATCCGCCTCAGAGATCGGCCAAATTTATTTGCCGGGCGTAACCATGTTGATGATGGTAGTAGTGGTGCTGATAGTTTTAACCTTTAAAACCAGTAGTGCTCTGGCCTTCGCTTATGGCGTTGCCGTTACCGGCGGAATGCTGATTACCTCCACCCTCACTTTTTTTGTGATTTATTACGGTTGGAAGCTTCCGCTCTGGCTGTGTATTGCCGCAACCAGCCTTTTCCTCACCATCGATATTGCACTGTTTAGCGCCTGCTTTATTAAAGTGTTTAATGGTGGTTGGCTGCCGGTGTTAATCGCGGTGATTGTCTTAACCGTGATGTTGACTTGGCGTCGCGGCCGCGAAGTTTTATTCAATCGCCTGCGTTCATCCTCAGTGCCCTTGGATGTACTTTTGCCCTCACTCTTTATCAGCCCACCACATCGCGTTCCTGGTACCGCGGTCTTTCTAACCGCTACACCAGAAGCAACGCCGCATGCACTGCTCCACAATCTCAATCACAACAAAGTGCTGCATGAGCGCGTGGTCTTCCTAACAGTAGATGTCAGCAATTCGCCGTGGATTGATATGAAAGACGCCTGCGATGTGGAGGATATGGGCAATAACTGCTTCCGCGTGATTATTCACTTCGGCTTTATGAACCAGCCCGATATCACTCAAGCGCTCAAAGCCTGTGAGCCTAAAGGCTTGAGTTTTAATATGATGGAAACTTCATTCTTCCTGTCGCGCGAAAAAATTGTTCCGGTTGCGACCATTGAAAGCGGTATGCCTATGTGGCGCGAGCATTTGTTTGCAGCCATGGCGCGCAATGCGGGTACCGCGGTGGATCACTTTAATATCCCCACCAACCGCGTAATCGAGTTGGGCACACAGGTAGAAATTTAACCCAAACCTATAACTAGATCGCCTATAACTACAGCACCTATGACCACATCGCCTATTCATATCGACCTCGATATTGCCATCATCGGCGGCGGTGTGGCGGGCTTGTGGCTGGCCAATCGCCTCAAAAGCCAAGGTTTTACTATCGCGCTTTTCGAGCACAAAGCCTTGGGCAGCGACCAAACCATGGCCTCGCAGGGCATGATTCACGGCGGTATGAAATACACTTTGAGCGGCATGCTCACGGGCGCATCGGAAGCCATTGCCGATATGCCGCAACACTGGCGCGCCTGCCTGTGTGGCGAAGGCGATGTAGACTTGCGTGCGACGCGTATCCTTAGCGATCACTTTTTCCTCTGGTCTAGCGATAGCATCACCGCCAAACTCAGTAGTTTTCTCGCGAGCATTGCCACTCGCGGCCGCGTAGATGCAGTCCCCGATGACCGCCGCCCGCCACTACTACGCGGCCAGGATTTTAACGGCAGCCTCTATCGCTTAGCCGACATAGTGCTCGACACCCACAGCCTCGTTACCAACCTCGCACACAACATTGAGCATGAATGCTTTTGGGTGGATAGCGCGCAAACCCAGCTCAAAAAAGACGATTCCGGTAGGGCTTATCTTCATATCCAGCAAGGCGAAACCGTCTTTGAAATACACGCTCAGCGTTTTATCTTCACCGCAGGCCAAGGCAATGCCGCTTTATTGCAACAGCTTGGGCTAGATAACCCTGCCATGCAGTTGCGCCCGCTCCAGCAGGTGATGGTGAAACACCACTACCCCTTCAACTTTTTTGGACACTGCTTGGGCGCCGAAACTACACCGCGCCTGACTATTTCCAGCCACAGTCTCAACAAACATGAACAGGTATGGTACTTGGGCGGCAAACTCGCTGAGCAGGGCGCGCATCTGCCGAGCTCTGAACTGATTGAAATGGCCAAAGCTGAACTGGCTGAATTGATCCCTTGGGTAGACCTTAGCAACGCAGAGTGGGCCACATTACCCATCAGCCGTGCCGAACCCTTGCAGACCAATTTTGCGCGCCCCGATAATGCTTTTATCGCAGCAGCACAAGGCTGCAACAATGTCTTAGTCGGCTGGCCAACCAAGCTGACGCTCGCACCCAACCTTGCCAATCAAGCGCTTGAGCTACTTGCGCAAGCGGGAATAAATCCCGGTGTCAAAACTGCAACCAGCGACCTCGCCCGCTATTTATCCAAACCACCTATAGCCTCAACGCCATGGGAACAGGCGTTTCCCGCTGCGATGAGTGCCGAAGAGCAATTAATGTTAAAACTGCAAGAAGAGCTGGTAGAAGCCTACGACGAAACCATGGATGAACCCTATGGGGTAGATAGTTTCGCGATTAACCAACGCAAGGATCAGCCCTAATGCTGCCACAAACACAACTCGGCAAAACCGATATTCGCATCAGCCGCTTGGGCTTGGGCACGGTCAAACTCGGCCGCAACCAAAGCGTGAAATACCCCGAAGCCTTTAAGCTGCCGAGCGATGCCGATGCCCGCCAATTGCTGCACTGCGCCCGCGATTACGGTATCAATCTGCTGGATACCGCTCCGGCCTATGGCGTAAGCGAAGAGCGCTTGGGCTACCTACTTAGAGGGGAGCGAAAGGAGTGGGTGATTTGTACCAAAGCGGGTGAAGAATTTAGCCACGACTATGACAATAGCGGCAGCTCCAACTTTGATTTTGAAGCCAGCGCTCTGCGTAAAAGTGTTGAGCGCAGCCTGCGCCGCTTGCGCACCGACTATCTCGATATAGTGCTGATTCACTCCGACGGCAATGACGAACACCTAATCCATCATCACCAAGTACTGCACACCCTCAGCGAATTGAAACGCGCAGGTTGGATTCGCGCCTTTGGTATGTCCACCAAAACCTTGGAGGGAGGGCTAATCTGTGCGCAAGAGGCAGATGTGGTTATGGCCACTTTTGACCCAGCGCAAGAGGGCGAGCTCGCGCTTATGCAAAGCTGCGCAACACACAAGGCTGGTGTATTACTGAAAAAAATCTTCAACAGCGGCCACTTACTGACTAAAGATCATTTGAGCGCGGAAGATAAGCACAGCAAACCCATCAACGCGATTATTGAACAGCAAATGAAAGTAATTTTTGCGCAGACTGCGGTTAACAGTGCCATAATCGGCACCCTCAATTGCCAACACCTGCGCAGCAATGTTCAATGTGCGCTGCTCGGTTTGGCCGAAAATGCCCAATTAGCTTAAGCCTGACCTTAGAAAAAAGACTATGACCGATTCCCTTTTATGGCTCGACCAAGTGCGCTGGAATAGCGATGGCCTAGTGCCCGCGATTGCGCAAGATGCCAAAACTGGCCGCATTTTGATGATGGCGTGGATGAACCGCGAAGCATTAGAACTCACTGCTAAACTCAAGCAAGCGGTATACTTTTCCCGTTCACGCAACAAACTCTGGCACAAAGGCGAAACCTCACACCACGTACAAAACGTGCAAGAGATTCGTTTGGATTGCGATGAAGATGTGGTGGTGCTCATGGTGGAACAAATAGGTGGAATTGCCTGTCATACCGGACGTGAGTCCTGCTTTTATCGCGTGTTTAATAACGGCGAATGGCAAGTGGTTGAGCCGGTATTAAAAGACCCTAGCGAAATTTATTAAGCCACCATTTCCCGACTAAAGCAGATCTGATTTAAGAGACTCTAGATGAGCAACGATATTCTTAAGCAACTTACCGACATACTGGAAGCACGCAAACAAATTGCCGACGCCGAGACTTCTTACGTCGCCAGCTTGCATCAAAAAGGCTTAAATAAAATTTTGGAAAAAGTCGGTGAAGAATGCACCGAAACAATTTTAGCCGCAAAGGATGCACAAACCAGCGGCGACAATACGGATTTGATTTACGAAACCGCTGACCTTTGGTTTCACAGCTTGGTGATGCTCTCCCACATGGGGGAAAACGCCGAGGCGGTACTCAATGAATTAGCACGTCGTTTTAATATTTCTGGGCACGATGAAAAAGCATCGCGCACCAGTAACCATTAATTTTTTAGCGAGATATTGTTATGACTGATATTACTTTCGCTGCCGGCAACTTTGGCAGCCCAATGCAAATCCTCATTATCGCCATTATTGTATTAATTTTGTTTGGCGGCAGCCGCTTGCGCAATATCGGCGGCGATTTAGGCAACGCAATTAAAGGCTTCAAAAAAGCCATGAGCGATGGCGACAAAAACAAAGAGGAAGAACAAGCAAAACTCAGTGCCGAGTCACAAAAAATTATTGAAGGTTCTGTCGAGAAAAGTGCAGCAGAAAAAGACAAAGTTTCTGTTGATAAAGACGCCTCGAAATAAAAACTAGTATTTCCGCTCAGGATGAACGGGATAAAAAAAGGCTACCCACGTGTTTGACATTGGTTTTTCTGAAATAGTTGTTTGCGCCATAGTTGCGCTGCTCGTCATAGGCCCAGAGCGTATGCCGGAAGCAGTGCGCACTGTTGGTTTATGGATTGGCCGCTTAAAGCGCGGCCTACGCGAAACTCGCTCGGAAATTGAACGGCAGATGGGTGTGGACGATATTCGTCGCCAATTGCACAATGAAGACATTATGCGCAGCCTTGAAGATGCGCGCCGCGATATGGACAGCGTAGTGGCGCAAACGCAAGCCTCCTTAACCATCGAGAATGATGTCATAGAGCGCGAATATCAAAGCGAGCCAGACCTGCCCTATCATTCTCATTACGAAGAAAATGTAGCATTAGAAGGTCTCGCCGAGCCCGAAGCGGACAACTCCAATTTGCTCGCGGAGTTATTGGATTCATCGGCAGAGAAAAACCTACAGCTTGATAAACAAGTCCAGCTCGAAAAAAAAACTACGCCAGTAACTGCATCAGTTAGTGCAACTGCACCAACGCCTCAGTCTGCGCAACCCAGTCAACCTGTCACGCAACATCACAACACCTCTTCTGATACTAAAGCAGCTTTATGATTTCGGCCGACAACGATAAAGAATTACCATTGGTACAACACCTGATTGAATTGCGCACTCGTCTGCTGTGGGTTGTCGGCGTTATTTTTGTTTTATTTATTGGGCTCTACGCGCAATTTGCTAATGACATTTACGCGATTGTTTCTGCTCCCTTAATGGAACTCTTGCCCGCTAATGCAAGCATGATTGCCACGGACATTACCTCGCCACTTTTAACACCTATGAAGCTCACCTTTTTTGTGGCACTGGTGTTGGCGATTCCTTATATCCTCTACCAAATTTGGTCATTTGTAGCACCGGGTTTATACAAGCACGAAAAGCGCATTGCTTTGCCGATTTTATTTAGTAGCGTTGTTTTGTTTTATGTTGGAATGGCCTTCGCGTATTTTTTAATTTTCCCGCTGATTTTTAAAATCACCACTCAGTCAGGGTTGGCCGGTGTAACCACCATGACCGACATTTCAAAGTATTTGGACTTTGTACTGCATATGTTTTTTGCATTTGGGTTTATTTTTGAAATTCCCGTTGCAACGGTGCTGCTAATTTCTGCGGAAGTTATGTCGGCAAAATCACTTATTAAAAAACGCCCTTACGTAATTTTGGGCTGTTTTGTGGTGGGCATGATTCTCACACCACCCGACATCACCTCGCAATTCCTGCTCGCAGTCCCCATGTGGATGCTGTTTGAAATTGGGGTTTATATAGGTTTGTTTATTGAGAACCGCCGAAAAAAACGGAATTAGGAGCATGTTAATTCACTTTTTCATTTGAGCTGACATACCGCTCACCCTGAGCTTGTCGAAGGGTTTTACACTAGATCCTTCGACTGCTGCGCGCTCAGGATGAGCGGGAAAAAACATATTTTCCTTTCCCAGATAGAAAGCGTAGCGCCGCCCCTAAACTTGATTCGCAAATACATCCGCAATATCCGATTTGTGTTCCTCAATATGTACCCACGCCTTTTCGTGAAAGAAAAACACCACTGTATTAATCGCGGGTTCCACCAAGGCCATAGTGCCACCCACCAACACACTGCCTGTTAAGGCGTAGCCAACAGTAAACGCCACGCCGAAGTGTAAAGTTGCAAAGCTTGCTGTTTTGGCCATGATCGTCTCCTCAGTGAACTCGAAAAATTAGCGGTTGCTTCAGGGGTTATACTAGGCGAGCGAAACAGAAATAAAAAAGCAATTGAAAATATGGATGTGATTGTTATTTTTTATTGCAAGAAACAACCCTTCGACTGCTGCGCGCTCAGGGCGAGCGGAATTTGGGCTATTCAACAATCAAGACCGCTCATGGTGAGTCTGTAGAAACAAGTAGCCTGCGAACCACGCTCATAGTGAGCCCGTCGAGCCATCTTCTGTCCAACGAGCAAATGGGTTTACCGAAAGATTGGAATTGTAATAGCGCGCATCTGTAGTCACCTCCACCCCCACCCAATCGGGTTTGGTAAACGTTTGCGACTCAGATTCCAGCTCGATCTCCGCTACCACCAAACCTTGATTGTCACCGAGAAACTCATCCACCTCCCACAACATGCTTTCATGGCTAATCTTGCGGCGATATTTTTCTATTAGCGGGCCATCGCACAGCGCGAGTAATTGTTTGGCGTCCACGAGTGGAATTTCGTATTCAAATTCAGCGCGGCTAGCGCCGGTAGTTGCGCCTTTAATCGTGAGATAACCGAGTTCACCTGCAACCCGAATTCGCACTGTACGTTCCTTACTGCGGTTTAAATAACCTTGGCAAAAATACACCGCAGGCGCAGCGCGCCATGCCTCGCCAACCACTAAAAATTTACGTTCGATTTCGATAGCCATAGGATTATTCCGTGAGTGTTTTCTGTATTGGTGAGCATTCTAGAGACGAAAAAAAACCGCGCAACGTGTGCGCGGTTTTTTAACTCAGGCAAGTCAAACTACACAATTAGAACTTGTAATTTGCACCCAGCGAGAAGGTTCTTCCAAACCAGTTCAAACGACGCGCCAGCTCTTCGTCCAACATATAACTTCTGTTGGGTTCATCGGTAAGGTTGCCGACGGAGAAGACCAAGTTGATACCATTATCAAACTTATAGCTCGCCTGGAAATCCATAACGGTTTCAGCCGCATAAATTACTGGAGCACGGGCAATATTGAGCGCCTCACCTACAAATGAACCTTGGTAAGTGGTAGATAACCGGGTTTCAAAATTCTCGTAGGTATAGAACACCGTAAGATTCCCAGAGCGCTCTACTAAACCGGCGAACGGCAGGCTGCCGCCCGAACTTGCGGGGTCGAAGGTGTTAACGAAAGTGATTTTACTATCCACTGCTGAAACACTACCGGATACGCCCAAGCCTTTCCACAAGCCCGGCAAGAAGCTGAGAGTTTGGGTGTAGGCGACTTCCAAACCACGGATATAACCACCTTCCGCATTGTTGGTAGAGAAAGTGTAAGTTCCGTTAACCACCGGCTTATCCACCAGCAAACCGCCTTCAAGCACTGGGTAGGTTTCGGGGATGGGGAAACCATTAGCGGCGAAATCAAAATTCTCGATAGACGCATCTTGAATGAAGGATTTTACTTCGCGATGGTATGCCGCAATGGAGAATGCACCATTGGTTTCCGGCATATAGTGTTCGTAAGAAATATCAATTTGGTCCGCAAGGAACGGCTTCAAGGTTGGCGAGCTATTGCTACCGTAGTTGTAGGTTGGGCCGTTAGGATTGGTGGCATCGACACTACCTTGGTTGAAGTTGGCCAAGCGATTTATGGGCGCGCGCGACAGAACACGAGCCAGCGCAAAACGCAATTGATCGTTTTCAGCCAAGTGATAGTTCAAGTTTAAGGATGGCAGGTTGTTGCCATACTTAACACCAATGCGAGTCAGCGCCAAGTCGTAACGGCAATCGCCCACATCATCGCAAATTTCAACCGCGCCCTTGGTTACATCGCCATTGACGTTCACGAAGGCCATATTGGATTGATCAGTCTCAACGCGACGGAAGCCAATATTACCGGTCAAATCGCGATCAAACAGTGTAGTGTTGATATTGGCTTGGATATAGAACGAGTTTACATCCTCTTGGATATCCGCCTGCTCTGTCATAGACCATGAACGGCCTTCGCCCCAGCGTGCGCCCGCCACAATCGAGCGTGGCAATGGGTTGCCATTGGCATCAAAGGCCGCAGGGTTGGCTACTTCCGGGGTGTTGGGGCCAGTGTATTTGGTGCGGCTCATCAGCACCAAATTGTCTTTGTAAGCTTGTTCAATAATGGCGCGGCTG